>JBCCZW010000033.1:0-14463 GCA_039186805.1 Verrucomicrobiota bacterium | reverse complement strand
GGTCGAGCATGCCTGACCAACGGCTCTTCGATCTAGCCTCCAAAGGCCAGCTGCGCGAAAATCTCGATTCGGAAATAGAGCGCATGATGGAGGACCGAAAATTCCAAACCTTCATCGAAAATTTCGCTGGCCAATGGCTTCATGCCAGAGACATCGAATCCGTTAATATCAGCCGCATAGATGTGCACTTGCGCGACCAACCTAACCCGGAGTTTCTAAAGGCGCGACGCGAATATGCTAAAGTTCGCGCCATTCCCCGATCAAGACGGACTCCCGAAGAACAAGCCACCTACGAAAGAACGCGGCCCATCCTCCTTTCTCTCTATCGCAAAGATCTTCCCGATCTCAAATGGCGACAGCAAAATGCCATGCGCGAAGAAACCGAAGAGTACTTTGGCCACGTCATCCGCGAAAACCGACCCGTTTCCGAACTGCTAGATAGCGATTATACCTTCCTCAACGAAACGCTCGCCGAGCACTACGGCATCGAAGGAGTGGAGGGCAAGAAGCTCCGCAAGGTAACTCTGCCCGAAGACAGTCCTCGCGGAGGCGTCCTCACCCAAGGAACCCTCTTAGCTTACACCTCAAACCCTACGCGTACTTCCCCCGTAAAGCGCGGCGTCTTTATCCTGGAGAACATTCTTGGCACCCCTCCCGCCGCGCCCCCACCCAATATTCCATCCCTGGAAGACGTCGCGGATCCCCAAGAACTCGATAAGTTGAGCTTGCGCGACACCCTCGCCCTCCACCGCGAAAAGCCTCTTTGCGCCTCTTGCCACAATCGAATGGACCCGCTGGGACTCGCCTTCGAGAATTTCAATGCAATGGGTATCTGGCGAGACGCCGAGCTCGGACAGACCATTGACGTAGCTGGTAAACTAGTGACCGGAGAATCTTTTTCCAACATCCAGGAGATGAAACGCGTTCTAGCAACCGATCGTCTAAACGACTTTTACTACTGCTTCGCGGAAAAGATGCTCACCTACGCCCTCGGCAGAGGCGTGGAATACTACGACGCCGTCACTATCGATCAATTGGTCGGCGTTTTGCAGCAAAACGAAGGCCGTCCGCAAGAACTCATCAAAGCAATCATCAGCTCCACCCCTTTTCAAAAACGCAGGCACCCAGAATACGAAACCGATTAACGCTATGAAACGCTCATCCACCACCAGCCGCCTCAATCGCCGCCATTTTCTAAAGGGAATCGGAGCCTGCTTCGCTTTGCCTGCCTTCCATTCGCTCGCCCCGAACACATTGCTAGCCGCAAAAGGCGTCCCCGCAGCAGCCACCACAGCAACGGGCGCGCCCCTTCGCTCGGCATTCGTCTTCTTCCCCAACGGAGCCATCCCAGACTACTGGAAACCAGAGGGCGGTATAAAGAACTTCGCTTTCAAGCAAACGCTGCAGCCGCTCGAGCCGCTGCGAGATTCGCTTCAAGTAATGGAAGGACTCGACCAGCTGAACGCCGAAGCGGGCAAAGATGGCGGCGGCGACCACGCCCGAGGAAACAGCGTTTTTCTCACCAGCGTGCGTATCAAGAAAAGCGCTACGGATATTCGCGCCGGTATCTCAATCGACCAAGCCATCGCCCGCGAAGTCGGCTACCAAACGCGCTTTCCCTCTCTCGAACTCGGCTGCGTCACTAACCGCCGCACCGGGGCATGCGACACCGGCTACTCCTGCGCTTACCAGAACAACCTCGCGTGGAAGTCGCCCACCAACCCGATGACCCCGGAGTCTAACCCGCGCACCGTTTTCGAACGCCTATTCGGCGAAGGCCAACACGGCGAGCGCGCTGCCAACGCTCAACTTCGCATGATGAACCGCCGCTCCATTCTCGATTTCGTAATGGACGACGCCAAAAGCATGCAAAAGCGCCTCGACACTCATGACCGAGAAAAACTCGATCAGTACCTCAGCGGCATTCGAGAAGTCGAGCAACGTATCCAAAATATGGAGAAATTCGGCGCTCCCACCGACCCGAATCAACCCACACCCGACGGCGTCCCCCTCACCCACAGTGAGCATATCGATATCATGTACGACATGATGGTACTAGCCTTCCAAACCGACTCTACCCGCGTAGCTACCTTCATGACCGCCCACGACGGCGACAATCGCGCCCATGACGAAATCGGCATTCCCGAAGGACACCACGAACTCTCCCATCACCAAAATCGTGGCGATCGCATCGAAAAAGTCGCTAAGATCGACCGCTGGTACGTCGAACGCTTTGCGAGATTCCTCAATCAACTCGATTCAGTAGAGGATATTGACGGCAACTCTATGCTCCATAATTCCATGATCGTATTTGGGAGCGGCAACGCCGACGGCAACAAGCACACCCACGACAATCTACCAATCATACTAGCCGGACACGGCGGCGGCCAACTCAACCCCGGCCGCTACGTACAAAACGGCTCCACCCCGCTCGCCAATCTTTACCTAAGTATGGCAGACCGCATGGGAGTCCAAGACCTCCCCCGCTTCGGGGACTCCACCGCCAGACTATCCAACGTCTAGGCGACAAAAAGTAAAGGATCCCTCGCTAGCCGTCGCTCACGAGCAAAATAGAGCTCTGGGCCATAGTTTGTGAACTCTGTGCCAGCTGCTGCATACGGTACATCAAGGAACAAGCCCGATAGCAGCGTCTCGCAGTAAAACCTGATCCGAGGCTCTCCCAACCCAGCGACGGCGAAGATTCACCAAGCAAACCCAATCGAAGCAAAAGAAACTCGGAAGTCTCAGAGTATCTTCGGTCTGAAAAGGGACCTCAGAGTTAGTTTATCCGAAAGCCCTCCTCCTCAAATCGCGAATGCACGAGAGCTCTCCCCAGTCCGCTCCCTTCATCGCGCGAGGACCATCGCGCCGCCTCGCTCCAAAACGCTGGCGATTGGCCTCGAAGTAGGATTGCACGAATTCCCGCGAGCCGAGAACCGCCCCGTCAGTGAAGTAGCGAATCCGGCAGCGCAGTGCCTCGCTTCTCGGTATGCGTCCACCTGCATTCATCGCCTTCGCAGCCCTGTCTGCATCGACGCTTCTCCCTGGCTTTGCAGAAGCGACAGACTGCTCTCCTGAGGGGCGTAACTTCGGCAAAGACTGTTTGCCGTAAATCGCCAATCGATAGCGAGACCCCGCAGCCGCCCAATGCTCTCCTCGACCGAAGAGCGAAGCGATCCCAAGACGCGCGGGCTTGAATCCCCCCATTGCCTCTGCATATCCGCAGAAGCGATATTCGGCGGGGTCGTCCACGATCCCCGCGCGGACCGGATTAAGATCTATATAGGCCGCGACCGTCGAAAGGGCCATCGGATCGTCCTCGACGAGCACGCTCTTGAACCGCTCCGCCCAGAGCGTCCCGATTCTCCTGCGAGGCCGGTTGTACCAGATCGAGAACCGCTGCTTTAACTCCTTCATATATTGCGAGACATCGCCCATACGAGAAAGCAGCTGATGGCGGAATCGCTCCCGGATCTCGGAATCGGAATCTTCAAGTCCCTTAACAAAGACATCCGCTTTCTCCGGAGAGTAGATCCGCCTCGCCCTGCGGGCCAATTCCGCATTCGGAATTTTCCGTAGAAAGCGCGGATCGGGTGTGCGCAGGAGTATATGCACGTGATTCGACATAACGCAGTAGGTCAAAACCTCGATTCCGCAGAAGTCCGCCACCTTCCAGATTTGATTACGAAGCACCTCCTTCTCCCGTTCTCCCTCCAAAAGAAAATCCCCGCCTACAATGCGGCTAATACAATGGTAGACGCCTCCCACCCCCTCAGCTTTCACTCTCCTCTGTCGCATAGACCAACAGGTGCCTCTATTCTGCTATCAGTCAACATATAAATAGCCTGTCCCTATAATTTTGCCTGTCCCTATAATTTTGCATTCACCTAAATCGCTACCCTTACGTTCTTATTTTATATAATCGGTACGAAACGAATTCAGAACTTATCTCGCCTGAAACATCCTCATTGCGCGAAGACTCGAAACCACCGCAATCCAATGCTCGATATAAGGGCCTAATGAAAAACGTCTAACATCAGACGACGTCCGACTCGGATTCTCTCCTCCATCGAAGGCTCTGCTTCAAGTCGTGGCTTGAATTCGGCAAAAGGGCCGGGCTTGTCTTGCAACTGCTCCGCGAGTTCCGCCTGCATTTCCTTCAGGACCGCAGCGTATTCAGGATTCTCTGCCAAATTTACCTGCTCATTAGGATCCGTATTCAAATTATATAGTTGGTCCGCATCGAAAAAGTGAGGAGCCGCGTTCATCGACTTTCGCTCATGATCCCAGAGGTCGGGAATGAACCCCGAATGCCCAAAGGGACCCGCAGGGTCATTCTCCTCGAAAGTCTTCCACTGATTGCTGCGCTGATATTCGTTGGCCGATTCCAACCAAGCTTTGCGCTCCTTCATGGGAATGTTCTGATGATAATCAGAGTAACGTAGAGCGATGTATTTCCACTTGCCCTTTATGATCGCCCGAGAATGGCCGATCTCGCCGTAGATCGTTCGTTCCGGCAGCGACGTCATCCCAGAAAACGCGTTCTTCAAGCTGACCCCATCGTAACGCCGCTCGATCGCTACGCCACCAGCATAATCGTAAATCGTTGGGGCCAAATCTACTAAGCTGAGACGACCCTTTTCCTTCCGGTTGCCCTTCACCAAATGCTCCGGACCCCAAACGAATCCGAAGGTGCGCATGCCTCCTTGATAGCAGGTCGTTTTGCCGGACTCTACGCCATGATCAGAAAAGTAGATAATAATCGTATTGTCCAAAACTCCGCGACTCTCCAGCTTATCGACCAGCGAACCGACGCAATCGTCCACCCAGAGCATATCGCCTTCCCCTTTTCCGAACCCATTTTTCGCCAAACGCTCCTTAATGCTCTCGCGGGCCGGCAATCCCTTCGGGCGTTCATCGAGGATTCCAATAGGGGTCGCCTTGGGATCGCTCAGGTATCCATTATGTGGAGCATGCGGCGCCGTAAACCCATAGTAGAGAAAGAAAGGCTTGGTTTGCCCAGGACCCGTAGACTCATCGATGAACTGCAAAGCCGCCTCGTTGACCCAATCCAGATTGTGCACCTGAACCTCAGGCGGTCCAATTACTCGAGGGTTGGTGTGATAAAAACGTTCGGCAAAGTCGAAGCCCGCTTTCCGGTAGGCATCGCTAACAGCCTCTTGATTCTTCTTCAAACGATCTAAGACCTTCGGATCGGACAGCGGCAAACGAGCGTCCACTTTCTTATATTCAGGAGCCTCAATCACGTGATTTTTCCCCACCGCGCCCGTTACGTAACCCAGTCTTTTAAGGTCATGTGCAATCGTGGGCGTCGTAGGCGTCACATTCGGTTCCTGATGAATAAAGGTATGCCCGTGCATAATGCGAAGGTCCTTCATCCACCGATTATCCGCTCTGCTCGCGTAGATACCCGTCAACGCTACAAATCGGCTCGGCACGCACACCGGGCTTGGGGAATGCAACTCGCTCAAAACGATTCCTTCGCTCGAAAGGCGATCCATATGCGGCGTCAGATTCTTGCCGCGTCCCTCATCGAGGAAATTCGCCTGAACGCGGCGCTGGTCATCCGCAACGAGGACAATCACATTGGGTCGTTTCGCTGCCGCAACAGAAGCGGCGAGGCAAAGAAACAAAACAAGATTCTTCATAAGCAAGGGGTTCCACTGAAGGAAAAGGTTAATCCCAACACAGCTCCGCTTCTATGGAAACCAGCCGCCTATTAAACATGTTCAACAGCGATCGGACTTCGCAAGAGAAGCTTCAATGGCGCTCAAAACCAAATCACTTACTTAGCGAGGCCAAGATGCGGTCCAGCCCATCCAAGTTTTCCCGCAATACCTCTTCCACATCCCGCTCCGGCAAGTGTCCGATGATACCAATCGGCCCTTTGTAACCCGACTCAACCACCGCCTTGATCATCTCACCTTCATGAAGGCCCCCTCCGATCGGAAGAATCTTATTCTCCTTGGTCTTCTCGTCGACCATCTCTGCATCCGCCATACCATTTAAGTTGAGGCACATGAGATACGGAAGCATCTCCTTCAGAGAATCCGCAAACTCCTCGATTTGCGGATGAGCATGGTGAAAATTGTAGACGATCCCCACGTTCTCAAGGCCTCGGTCCCGCAATTCTTCGCAAACAGCCACAAGATTGCGAGGTTCGCCTCCCCATCTCCCATGGTTGTACAAACCGAACCTGCAACCCAGCTCCTTCGCCCGTTGGGCAAATGGCATCATGCGATCCGCAGCTGCTTTCACCTTAGCTTGCTGACCCTCGACCTTAGGAGTTTGATTCGTCTTCCATATCTGAGGCCGAATGCCGCGTTTCTCAAAAAGTCCGAAGGCTTCCTCATGCTCATTCCAAAACGCGAAGAAATCGATTCCATGCTTTGCGCATTGCTCCATCTCCTCCTCGAAATCTGCTTCCCTACGCCAATTAAAGGCCATCCGTTTTATCCCCATCTCAGACAGGCAAGTCGCCCTCTCTTCCGCATTGCGGTTGTTCAAATCCCAAGGAGGCGCCACGCACCAAACCACCAGATTTTCCCTTCGAAAATTTTCAGGCACCTCCGCGAAAGCTACACTGGCTGCCAAAGAGAGATAAGTTATCGAAATAAAGGGAATCCACGCGTTTCTAATCATAATAATTTCAGTCGAGAGCTCTAACCCTCTGAAAAACCGCTTACACCGAACACGTATAGCTCTGCTAGCTGCCGCCCAAGTGTCTGGTTCGTCCGCCTAAAAGTAGATTTAATCTGTATCCAAATCATGCGCAAATTCCGAAAAGGCAATACTACCGAATCCCGTTGCTAACTCCACAAAGGGAAATGCGCATGGCTCCGTCTCGGTGAACATGTTAACTCTTAATCCGATTGAGGGAACGGAGCCACGAGAGAGATCCTCTTCTTTTAACTTAGCTTATTTGCAAAGGCAGCCTCCGCTCGTGATGGATAACCCAACGAAAACCCTCTAGCGAGCGCCCAAAACTCCAAAGCGCTCCCTGAACAATAAGCCATTACCCGAACGCAATGATTCGCTTCAGTCTTTCTCTCTTACTTCTATCAACGCTGCTCTTCTCTGGATGTTCAAAACCTTCGCAGGAAACGATCTCCGCCAACAGTGGCGATAGACCGAATATTATCTACATACTAGCCGACGATCTGGGTTGGGGCGATATCTCGCATCTGGGTCAGAAAACGCTCAAGACCCCCAACATCGATCGCCTGGCGGTCGAAGGCATGACGCTGACTCAACACTACGCCGGCGCCCCTGTCTGCGGCCCTTCCCGCGCCGTGCTCCTCACAGGTCAACACACCGGCCGCACGGAAATTCGCGGCAACAAGGCGATAAAAGGCATAGGCGTCGCGCCCTTGAGCCCTGACTTCCTAACGCTTCCCGAAGCGATCAAGCAAAACACGGATTACACGACCGCCATGTCCGGCCGTTGGCACCTCGGCGGCGAACTCTCCGACCAAATGCCCCATCAACGCGGCTTTGATTACCACTTTGGAAAACTCAGCTCAAACTACCCCAACAAAGTCGGCGTCATGATCGACCATCTCTGGGACGAGAAAGGCAAACACGTACCCTACGAGATGTATTCAAAAGCGAATACAGAACCCATGTACGAAAACGGCGAACTCTTCAATCTCGCGGAAATCGACCAAGCCATGCGTCCGATCAACATGGATGAACTCGTCACCGATAAAGCCGTCCGCTACATCACGCAAAAGCGTGAAAAGCCCTTCTTCCTCTATGTCGCTTACAGCATGGTCCACGCTCCCATGGAGTACCACGCCAAATACCCCGTTCCCGAAAACGACTGGCCCGAAAACGAACGCGCCTTCGCCAGCATGCTCCAAGCGCTCGATGCCTACGTCGGTCAAATTCTCCAAGCCACCAAAGACGCAGGGATTGATGAAAACACTCTCATCATCTTTGCCAGCGACAACGGCGCTCACAACGAAGACCACGACGTCGAGTTCTTCGACTCAAACGGACCCTACCGCGAATACAAACGTTCCTTCTACGACGGAGGTTTTCTCTCACCCACATTCGCTCGCTGGCCCAACACCATAAAGGCGGGATCGACAAGCGATCACCTTTCCGCCTTTTGGGACGTCATGCCCACCCTTTGCGACATCGCAGGCGCGCCCATCCCCGACCAGACCGACGGCATCTCTTTCCTCCCTACCCTTAAAGGCGAGACGCAAATACCACACGAATTTCTCTACTGGGAATTCAACGAGGACATCTACAAGAAAAAGGGAAACTACAAACAAGCCGTTCGCCTCAAAGACTGGAAAGGCATCTATTATATAAACGATGACCGATTTGAGCTATTCAACGTTCACACCGATATCTCTGAAGAAAATAATGTCGCAGAACAACACCCAGAAGTTGTGAAGACCATCAAGAGGATAATGGAGCGAGAGCATACTCCTTCCGAGCGATTCCCTCTCCTGAAATCCGAGCGGAGCGACGCTTGAATGAATCGAAATGCCGAAGGGAAGCCAGACGCAGCAGATCGCTCCTCGCTTCGGAAACAGCGCTTCAGCGTTCATCCCGCATTTAGTGGGTAATACCAGTATTCTGATACATCCAGCTTAACCATCCACCGATTCTAAAATTGCGAATTCACTGCCTTAAAGTCGTATCCATCATTTCACTATTCGCTACGATTCCTACGATCAACGGCGACGAGGCCTTTCCTTTCTTCGACGGAACCGATGCGGACACGAAAGTCCTGATGCAGAATGCCCAAGACCGCATCGAGCAGGTTCGCAAAAGCGACTTCCAAATCACGCTTAAAGACGAACGAGGTAAACCTATCAGAAAGGAAGTCGTCATTGAACTTCAACGACACGACTTCGACTTCGGCGCAAATCTCTTCGGGTTCGAAAAGCTCTCCGACTCCGATCCTGCAAAACAGGTTTCGCTTAAGGCAATAGAAGAAACCTTCAATACCCTAATCGTTTGCGACTACTGGCACGCGAACCAGAAAAGTCCCGATGCTAAACTCAATTGGAGAACTCCCGACTCTCACTACGAGATCGCCGCGCGACTCGGCAAGAAACCCCGTCACCACGCCCTCATGTTCGGCTACCCGCGCTGGTTCCATAAATTCGAAACGGAAGAGGAGCTATGGAAAATAATCGAAGACCGTATCAAGAATGTGGCGACTCGCTATCCGAACATTCCCGAAGCCGACGTGATCAACGAATTCGTAAACTATCAATACTGGGATCAAAACCCTCACGCGAAATACCTTAAGTCCACCAACTTTCCCAATTTCGCCATACCCGAAAACGGTGAACGAATTCTAGAGCTGACCCGTAAGCACAT
The DNA here is from genome assembly GCA_039186805.1 of Verrucomicrobiota bacterium. GTDB lineage: Bacteria > Verrucomicrobiota > Verrucomicrobiia > Opitutales > Opitutaceae > JBCCZW01. Next base: position 5,097 of record JBCCZW010000033.1, on the reverse strand, counting down.
GCCGAATACGAAGCTCGTCGTACTCGAAACCAATCTCTGGAACGTCGAGAACCCCGTCTTCCAAGAAATCTTCGACTATCACTGGAGCTTGATTCAAAAAGGCGTAGACTACGACTACATCGGCTACCAAGCCCACTACTACGCTCTGAAGAACGTTCCCTTTCAAAAAGGGACCAAAGAATGGGGACCGCGAACATTTATGATGGATGGGATTAATCGAGGCCTCGAGCAAATGGCTCAACTCGGCAAGCCCATCGTCATCACCGAGTTCAATCCGCCCTCCCGCAGCAACAAAAATTCCAATCCAGATCAGCCCAGGCTCACCGATGAGGAAATCGCCTCTTGGGAAGCCAATTATTACACCCTCATTTTTTCCAAACCCTATATCCACGGCCTCTCTCGCTGGTTCACCATCGATAATCTAGGAGGCCGCGGCATGGACGCCGGCATCGTCACCGAAAGCGGTCAACTAAAGCCCAACTACTACGCCCTCAAAAATCTGATCAAAGAAAAATGGCACACCCGCCTGGAAGCCAAACCGGACAAAGAAGGTAAAATCGCCTTCCGAGGATTTAATGGAACTTACACGATCAAGCCCAAAGGACGAGAAGGCTTGAGTCTTCAGCTAAACCGGCACGACAAGACCGAGACCATTCGGTTCTAGGTTTGCAGGCACTCTCCCAACTCACGCTCATATCCGCAGTTATAATCAGACGCCTCCGTAATCGCTAGTTTCTCATCACAAGGATCTCATCGATATTTATATCGACCAGCCTAGCTTCAGGAAGAAATGTATTCAGATCCTGGAGAAGCGCATTCTTGAAATCGGAAACTCCAAGCGGTCCCTTTGATAATTGCTCCGGCATTGGACCGCTGAAATGAAGAAGCAATACTTCCACAATTCGCTTTATCTTCTTCTGAGCCGCCTCTTCCAAATTCCCGCGATCGCTCAACAGGGTCACGGAAACCAATCTAGTCGGCCTTCCATCTTCGCCTCTCACCATCACATCCTTAACGGGAAACCGTGAAAAAAGAGGCTCCAGCTTGTCGATCGCAATCCGGTCCTTTTCCTCCTGAAAAACCTTTTCCTCCTGAGCATAAGTCTCTTGTACCCGATTTTTCAGTACAAGAATCGACCCCGCCCCTAAAGCCACTCCGAGAAACAACAACGTGAACGCAGACCAAAAGCTCTTCATAAGTCTTGGTACGGATGCCAGAGTTTAGGCGAAACGCAATACTCGGCGCTAAATCAGCAGCTACTAACGCAGCCCACAGGAGTTCTCTAACTCACTTCGCCAAACTCTTGATCCTCTCGATTTCCTCGTCGGATAGCTGCTTCAATCCAACCGAACGGCTCGTCGCCAGATTGATTCCCTTACCTGAAAAGAGATAGAATTCACAATCGTCTTCCGAAATAAAACCTTCTGGCACTACGAAACTGAACTGAAGTTTCTCTGGTATATCAGCCAGCAAGTCGCCAACCCGCTTTACCTTGCCGATCGACATGGGTACAGTCTCTTGAGTCCTGTTTCGATCCCTGCCCCGATACCGGACCACCACAGCGCAATAAGCATTTTCGATATCCCTTGGGGCAACCAAGTTCATCTTTACGGAAATGAAATCCCGCAACTCAGTATTCCCGAAATCCCCACTCTCTATCGACAGCCGAACTTGTTCCTCTAAATCCATTTGAGAGTTCTGCAGATCTTCAATCTCGTCCCTCGCTTCACTCGACAGTCGCATTCTCGACTCCATCAAGGCGCCACCGCCCAAGCGAGCAATCTCAATATCTGTCTGGGCCTCGCTGCGAAACATATCCGATACCGCAGCCGCTTCTAATTGGGCCTGCTTCGCGTAATCGAAACTGATATCGTAGTCTTCGATTGCGACCAAGGTATTCGATATCCCGATCTTGTTGAGAAACCGACATTTCGCGGAATACCGCACCCGCTTCGTGCCTTTGTCGGTTTCGATATGCAGACCCTTTTTGTCCGCCAAAACCACATGGGAGTACTGAGACTTGAATTTCACCGTCAGATCCACCCCGCGAAAAACATAAACCTCCTCTTTGGAAACCGGCTCCGATTGCCCTATCCCGAACTGACAAAGACTTACGGCGATCAGAAATAATCCCAAGTTTTTCATACTCAAATAATAGCTGATCCCGCAGCAACATCAAGTTCCTGTTTCTTCTAGAGCAGCCTCCGGCGACTCAAAAGCTGTTACTCAAAGGACTGAAGCCCTGCAAAATCGAAATATCAATATTCCGAAACCGATTGCCATGTCGCTCAAACCGACTGCGAGGAGTGCCAAGCGACGACATCTGCATAGGCCACATCCCCTCCGAAAATATCCAATGCGCTGCCAATCGTAAGGTCTACTCTTCCTTTTCCCAAAGACTTCACTCTTTCCAAATCCTCCAAAGAACGCGCTCCCCCTGCATAAGTCACCGGAATCGGACTTTGCTCTCCGAGCATTTCAACTAATCGGTCTTCGATCCCCGCCATGCGTCCCTCCACATCGACGCCATGCACGAGAAACTCGTCGCAATGCGCAGCCAATTCGGAAAGCGAGTCGGCATTCACTCTAAGGTCTGAAAACTTCTGCCAGCGATCGGTCACGACCCAATACTCGCCATCGCGAGAGCGGCAACTCAGGTCCAAGACCAGTCTTTCCTTCCCCACTCGAGAAACTAGACTTCCAAGATTATCCCAATTCAGTATCCCATTCTTGAATACGAATGAAGTCACAATCACATGACTCGCTCCAGCCTCTAGAAACTCAATCGCATTCTCCGAATCGACTCCACCTCCGTATTGCAATCCCCCCGGAAAAGAACTCAGAGCGTTTATAGCCGCTTCGCGATTTCCCGGGCCGAGCGCAATCACATGCCCCCCAGTCAATCCATCCTGTTTATACATTCGGCCATAATCTTCCGACTTGAGCGCGGACTCAAAGTTAGTCTTCGCAGCCGATTGGTCGGAATCGTCCAATGTCCCACCGACGATCTGAACAACCTTTCCCCCTTTTAAGTCGATGCAAGGTCTGAAACGCATAATTACGGGTTAACCTTGGCCGCAGCGTCCGTCGAATCTCTCAACTCGTTCAAGCTGTTTTGGATCCGAACGCGTTCCGATTCCATTTCTTCGTCGCGAGCGTCTCTTTGCACCGCGGTCGGTTTTCCAATCTCAATCGAAACCTTCGCGAAGGGTTTCGGTATGATCATTCGATCCCAAGATTTGATCGCCCAGTATCGATCAACCGAATACGACATCGGCAAGATTGGGCAACCGGTCAATTGCGAAAGGACCACCACGCCCATCTTGGCTTCATAAACCGGCCCTTGCGAGCCGTCGGGCAAAATCACGATTGAGCTATTCTCCTTCGCAGTTGCTCTATAGAGCGATCTCAAGCCCTTGCTGCCCTGTCGAGAAGAAGAACCCCTTACCACCAAAGCGCCGCATTTCTTGCCTAGTATCGCGCCGATTTCTCCGTCTTTCGACAAACTCGACATCATCGTAAGCTTAAACCCCTTCCGAATCAGGGCCTTCTCGACGAAATAGGCGAAAAAGAAAATCCGATTGTGCCAATAGCAAAGCAACACCGGCTGATCGTTCTTCTCAAGTCCCTCCATGCGCTCTTTTCCCTTGAAAGAGCGTATCGAACAGGTCCTACCGATAAACTTCAAAGCAAGCCAAAGCAGCATTGCCGCAAGTCGCGACTTAAACGGCGGTTTAGCTGCCTCGGTCATCAATCAAGCGACGGCTTACTTGCCTTCATAAAACGCGAGAACGTCTCCCACGGTTTCCATCTTCGCCGCTTCTTCGTCGCTGATTTCAACGCCCAGCTCATCTTCGAGCTCGACTAGGAGCTGAAGGGCTTTGGGAGAATCGATTCCCAAATCCGCCACAAGCTCCGTCTCTGGCTTCAAAGACGCTGCCTCTGCGCCAGCCAACTTGCTGATAACGTTTAGAACTTCTTCGTTTCTATCGCTCATAATTATATAATCTGAATTCTTGCCTCCACTAACCGGATACAGCGGTCCACTCGATTCGAGTCAAGGTTCCGTCTAAATATTGCTGCTTTATCTTACTGCGCTGAATTTTTCCGCTGGTTGTTCTCGGAATCGATCCCCTCTTCACGAATACCAAATCCGCTACGGGCAAAGACATCGCTCTACCAATCCGGCTCTTGATCGCTCGATCCAGCTCCGAAAGCTTGCCGTCATCCTTTTCGTTCGTCTCGACGACTAAAGAGATTTCTTCGCCCGCACCTTCCTGCGAAATGGAAAACGCCGCCGTGCGCTCCCCTCCCGTGCCCTGACCACGAGCCTCTTCCGCAAGCCACTCGACTTCATGCGGCATTATATTCTCGCCGCGAATCACCAAAATCTCTTTCGAGCGACCAGCGATGTAGAGATCGTCGCCAGAGATGAAGCCCAGATCCCCCGTCTTGAGCCATTCGGATTCCATGGAGGCGGCTGTCTCGTCTTCATCATTGAAGTACCCGCTAAAGACAGCTGGCCCCTTCACGTAAATGTGTCCTAGCTCGTCCTGATCCAATGTCCTCTCTGCGGCATCAACAATCTTAACTTCTGTATCAGGAACGCAAATACCAACGTTTACGACCTCCTGCTCCTCAAGCACGAATCCGGACTTCTGTGGAACCGCCTTCGTTCCAAGGCCCGCATTGTCGCTAAAAAACGTTACGGCCAAAGTCGCTTCCGCCATTCCATAGCAAGGCATCAGCATCTCCCGCTTGAATCCGCTAGGCGCCATCAAATCGCAAAAGGCGTTCATCGTCTCCGGGCGAATCATCTCAGAGCCGCTCGTCGCCGCAACGATCTTAGAGAGATCAAGGCCTGCGACATCCTTCTGGGTCAAACGATCCACGCAAAACTGGTATCCGAAATTGGGACCGCTCATGATCGAAGCCTTGCCGCTCAAGGCCTCCAAATAGCGGATCGGACGCGCGAGAAACGTCGTCGGATTCATAAGCGTTATATCCAACCCATAGGTAATGGGAAAAGTAAGACAGCCGATCAGCCCCATATCGTGGTGCATCGGCAGCCAGGAGGTGTTGACCTCCGCTACTTCG
>JBCCZW010000032.1:0-14532 GCA_039186805.1 Verrucomicrobiota bacterium | reverse complement strand
GGAGCCGTAGCCAAGGCAGATGCTGGCGAACTGATCCCAATCGTATCCGTAGAGGTCTTTTTCCTGGGGCGGGCGGAAGAAGACCAGTCCGCTTACGCCGCGATGGATGAGGACTTGATTGGCCTTCATTATGGAATCGTATTCGGAGATGTTGAATTCGGAGAAGCCGAAGCCGAGCTTATGGGCCTCAGAGCGGAAGCCTTCCAGGTAGCGTTGAGCGATGGGATCATCGAGTTGCGTTTTGCTGGCGATGAAAGCCATGACGAAGCCAGTGGCGGTTTTGCGCGATTTCCAGCGTTGCGCGCCGAGGATCTTGAATGCGGGATCGGGTCGGTATCCGAGTTCGTCGGCGGTCGCCAGAACTTTGTCCTTAGTTGCTCTAGAGATGCGTGGGTCATTCTTTAGGGCGAGAGATACAGTGGAGCGATCAACGCCTATTTTCTGGGCGATGTCTTTCATGGAAACTCTAGGAAACCTCATTTAGGAATAGGAAATACGTTTGTCTTATCCAACGCGGCTGCGTTTGTCGGGATTTCAATCGCGTTGACAAAGACGGTCGGTAACTTGCTTGAACCCGATTGCTAAAACGCCCCGGCTTCGAGGAAAAGCCGAGGCGCTGAAAAGTGTTGGTTTCTTGATTCTTGGGGTAGTGATGCAAGAACGGATGCGTTCGATGATCGAATGTTTTTAGTCCCAGTTCAGGATAAGGCGCGAGTAATAAGTGGTGTCGAGTTCTTCGGTGGGATCGACCGCTTCGGAGTCGTAGTCGTTCTTTAATCCGAAGCGAAGACTCCAGCCTTCTTTTTTCAATGGAAGGGTGACTGCGGAGTCTTGGATGAGGCGGAAGTTGCCGAGATCTTCGATGGTCGGAGTGAAGGTCAAGCGGTTGGTCCACTTACCCCAGGAATAAGTTTGAGAGTGGAAGGCTCCGAAGTCGAGAGAGGCTGCGGATAGGTCTTCGCGCCCCAAGGTGGTGTCGTCATAGGCTTCATAGCGATAGCCGATACCGCCTTGGATATCGAAGTGAGTGGCTTCATTGTCGACGAAGACGCGACCGAAACCAGCAGAGAGGTTGGTAAAGAGATCTATGTCCTTGATTGCGTCGCGACCGAACTCTGTGCGGACGTACCAGTTGTATTTGTCGGAAATCTTGTTGCTGTACTGGACGCCGCCCCTGGCGTCGTCGGCTGACTTGTCGCCGTCGGTCTCCTGGAAGTTGGCGGCGGCGTAGAGTTCCAATTTGTCTTGGGAGCCGGCGAGCGTTGCCCGGAAGGTGCCAGCTAGTCCGGTGGCGTCGGAATTACCGCTTTTGCCCGAAAGGTCGAAAGAGGATTGGTAGGCCCATTTGCGTTTGAGTTCTTTGAGCTCGGCGGCTTTTCGCTTTTCGGCGGGACTAGTCTGGTCTGGCGTCCAGCTTTCGTTTACCATAGCCAGGCTTGTCTTGAGTTCGCCGTCGGGAGTCGCCACTGTGAGATTTCCGCCGGCTGCTCCACTGACCTTGCCCTTGTAGGAAGCGCCGCTTTCCATGGATACGAAGATATCGCCTTCGGTGGTGAATGTATCGATTTGGTCTTTGGCAACCTCTATATCTACGCCGAAGGCTGTTTTTATCTTAAGTTTGCCGTCTTCGATGCCCTGTATTTGGCCGTTGATGACGGAGCCGTCTTTGGTCTTAACGACGTCTGCGTTTGCGTTCCAAGCGATCAGGCTGAGAATCGCGATGAGAGCTGTTAGATTTTTCATGGTTTGTTATCCGATTAGATCGTAAGGGGATGTAGGTCTATAGAGAACGGATGCAATCCTTTGTTGAATTACAGGGGTTTGTTTGCAAGGCAAGGAGGGAGTTGAGAGTAGAATCGTTGCTTGATAGTTGAGGCTTGCTGCGCTTTGGTTTGGAGCGTGTGGTTCAGCAGCGTTCCGGTTTGGAGCTTGTTGGGCTTAGTGTGTAACTTAAAATTGAGGGATATATAATGTCTTTATTAGGTAAGCAGTCGGAACCCAATTTCATTGATAAGCGACGAGTCTGGAAGAGCGATTTAGATCGCAAACGCACTCGAGGAATGCTGCTGGCTTCGATTCCGGCGATTGTGTTATGCTTGTTTGTGGTGCTCTCGGCTCCCTTTATCGCTAGGGTTTTGAGCGAGTTTATCAGCACTGACTATGGCGAGGAAAAGGAGGCTTATCGGATCGATACGGCTGAGGAAACGGCGCCTATCGAAAAGCAGGCTCCGCCTCGGAATCCGGATTTGGTAATCGCGGAGATCTATCAAAAGAAATTTGATGAAGAAGGTTTCGATTGGCGAGCGAAGCCGGTTTTGGAGACGCCTGTAGTTGAAGCGGCGCCGGAAAAGAAGCGTGAGCTCCAGATGATGAATGTGGAAATTCCTTTGGATGTACCGGCATACATAAGGGAATCGGATCAGCCTGTTGAGTAGGGAATGGATTTCTCGGGTTTCTTGAAGATTGAAAAGACGGCGGCTCTCCAAGCGGAGGTCGTCGTTTCGCATCATGAGGAGCCTCGCTTTGCGATGGAAGTAGATGTGGTGACTGCAGAGGATGGCACTCGGGAACAGGGCGCGATTAAGCGGGTAGTGGCCGCGAATTCGGGCCTTGGGAACTATGGGGCTTATGCGCTGAAAATCGAGGTTGCGGAGCGTTTTTTGGAAGCGGTGCTTGAAGCGGAGGAGACGGTGAGGAGTCGAGTCTAGCGGGTAAAGACGTTGGTGTGGAATGGGGATTTTTGAGGACGGCTCTGTTGCGTCCGGAGCTGCGCTTGGGTCCAAAGAAGGGACGAGATTTGGAATCTCGCCCCTTATGAGGTGTAACGTCTTTTTAGATTTGTTCTATAGAGATCTGCTTTCGCAGTTGTTGGGAGTCTTGGTCGCCTCTGCTTTTAGAGAGATGGACGTTAGCAGAGGGAGTATCTACCCTGAAGAATTGCGTCGGCGCGATGAAGGCTGTCGCTCACATCGGTAACTAGGTTCCAGAGCGTTTGCTCGCCTTCTCCGAGGAGGTTGAGAACGAGAACGTCTGGACCGAGGGCTTGGTCGGGGACTTCGTCGATTTCGCGAATGACCCCGGTAATCCATTTGGAGAGATTTAGGAGGCAAGCCATCTTGCCGTGCGTTTTGCAATCGAGCGGCGAGTATTGGAATCGGATGGGATCGGTAAAGGAATCTGGGAAGTTCCATTCTCGGAATAGCGTGTAGCTGAGACCGGAGCTGGAGAAGCTCTTGAGGCGATCGTTGAGACGCCCGAAGGTATCGGCTTCTGCGGAACTGTCTTTGCCGTTTCGAGCGTCGTCGATAGCGGTCACCAGCGAGTGCATGAGTCCTATGGTGTAGGCCTCGTGAGGGTCGAGCTTGTGCTTAGCCGCCAGGCTTTCCATGCAAACGGCTGTGGTAACGGCGCGTTTCCAGTGCTCGGTCGTGTAGCTGTCTTGCTCCTCGCTTTGGCCGCAGTATTGGTAGGCGTAGATTCCGAGGAGGTCGTACATTCTTTGAAATCCTACTGCCGTTGCAGCCTCTTCGATGCTGGCGTAGCCGCGTCTTCTGGCTTGAGGCATTTGATTTGCCTCTCGCATGATGCGGGTAGCGAGCAGCGGCTCTAAACGGATGAGGGCGATGATTTCGTCGGGGTTGATATTGCCCTCGACGACAAGCGCTTTGAGGCAGTTCGAAATTCTGGGTGCGGGAGTCAGGTTTTCGAACCGTCTTTGCAGGTCATCGACTGTTGCATTTATTCGGTCCATGCTTTCTTCTACGCCGGTTCGAAGTCGGGTTTGAGCGGACTAGAGCGCAACGGGTAATCGAATCTACAATCGATTTCCATGCGGGCGGTGGCTGCCTACGGACTCTGCGTGAATCCTCCAGTACGGCTTGCGGAAAGTGCGCATCGTTCCGGACGAGCAGATTTGGAAATAGCTATTTTTCAGGGGCTTAGAGAGAGGGGGCGGAGAACTAGAGGCAGTTTGAAGAGTGGGTAGGCGCTTTGCCGGAGGCGCGACGGAGCTACTCTTTTATTTGATGCGCGCGGGCTCATCGGGCTCACGCTCGATGCTACTTTGGGGTTAGGCTGATTAGGCGATGGCGCGGACGACCTGGTTGTCGATCATCTTTCTGAGACTGGAGAGGTGGGCGCGAATGACTTTTAGGCGTCGATGGTCGTTTTCCTTGAGTTGGATGGATTGATCCTCCGCGACGCAACCGAAGATGATGGCGAAGAGACCGTTTTCCGAAACGGCAGGGAGAAGAATGCAGGAGTTAGTCTTGCTGAATCGAGTAACCCAGTCTGGGATCACCGAGCTTATTTTTCCGGCCGATATGTCTTGGATGAGGACGTCTTCTTTGCGGGCGAGACAGATTGAGAAGATGTCTCGGTTCTTGGGGGAAACGATGGGGCGATTCTTTACCTTGCCGAAAAGGGGCCCTTTCCCGTAGCGCGCGGAGTAGCTGAGGCGACGGTGTTCTTCTGGGACGAATACGAGGCAGGATTCTAGGCCGAGGCTTTCGGTGATCGTTTCGGCTGCTTCGTTGAAGACCTCGGCGAGGCTGACCTTAACGCCTGGCTGGATTTTTTTGACGATATCGTCGATTGCTTTTTTGAAGCGGTTTTCGGCAAAGCTTTCCCGTTGGTCTTCTTCCATTTCGTGGATGGAGATTACGGGTTCGGGCTCGATGTGGGTGGGGATGGGCGCTTCTGGGGGGCGTTGCGGGAGGGGGGCGCCGCTTATGCGGGCCGCTATTTTAGCAGTGGCTGGGGCGGTGAGGTCTTTGACTCCGATGGCCTTGTTGAGGATGGCCATACATTGGTCGATCTCGATGAAAGATTCATTGATCATTTCTAGGCCGATGGGGATTGAGCGGCTGAATTTCTCGAGGACTTCCATCAATTTGCCGTTGAAGTCTTCAGGTTCTACTTTCTCGTCGAAGGCGACTTTGCAGGTCTGGATAGACATCTCAGCGAGGACGACGATTTCCTCTTCTTCACTGGAGCAGGGGCGTTTTAAGGATTTGCTGGGAACTTCCTTGAGCGAGGCGAGGATGGGAGCGGGAAGATTGGAATTTTGGAGTAGATGCAGACCGAGATCGAGCGGCGTGATGCCGAAGATATGCGAGAAGGCTTCGTTTTCGTTGCGAATCTTGGCTTCGAGGGATCGGGCTTGGCGGTATTTCTCGACGAGGAAGGTTGCCATAAGGAGGCGTCCGTAGTTGCGGAGAGAGGCGCAAACGAATGCGAGCTCTGCGTTTACGGCGCTATGGGCGCGTTCTATGAATTGTTGGGCCATCAAGCCGCTGCAGACGGAAAGGGCGGCGCACTCTCGCTGCTCGTAGGTGTTTTGTTGATGCCCCGCGTTTTCGACGAGGAGAAGCGAGATAGCGAGGTTTCGTATCTTTTCGAAGCCTACGGTGTGAATCGCGTCGCTGATGGTGTAGATGGCCTGGCCGGTGGGATTGAATCCGAGCGTATTGGCGGCGCTGATCACTTTGGCGGTGATGGTGACATCGCGCCCAATGAGTTGGGAGAGTTCTGCTACGGAGATGGTGAAGGCCTTGGAAGCGAGCTCTTGGATGATCTGGATAATCTCAGTGATCGCGGTGGTGCGGTCGGCGTCGATCGCGCTCTCGATGCATGAGATAGTTTGCTTAGCTTGTTTGTTTAACATCCAGAAGGGTGGGTCTGCATTCGCGAGCGGGCTCGGCTCTAAATGCTTTAGACGGACTAGACTCGATGTCCCTGTGATCGTGCCGGTTCATCTTTTATTAAGTTCATTTTCCCAAATACCGCTGGTTTTGGTGGCTTATTTACCTGATATTGAGGGAGAAGTGATTTTCTTAGGGTTGCTGGGGAGATCTGCGTTTAGAAATAGGCGCTTCATGAACTTGGAGTTGATTTTTTATGAGGTAGCCTTTCATATGCGGCTAGGAAGATCCCCGCCTGTGGGATCTTTCGCGCTTTTCGACTATGGACTACGCTTTCGTTTTAGCCGCTTCAGCGGGCGGTTTCCTGCTCGCATTCGCCATTGCTTGGCGGGTTTCTCGGCACAGCAGGCATACGGCGGAAAGGGATGCGGACTCGATCGTAGAATTGGCGAAACGGGAAGGGGAGGTGATCGCCAAGGAAGAGCGTTCTAAGCTTCAATTGGAGCTGGATCAGAGTAGAGCCGAGCTGGAGAGGGACGCTAAGCGGATGGAACTCGAGATCGAGGTGAAGCTGAAGGAAATCCGCTCCCACGAGGAGTCTTTGGCGGCGTTGGACTACGATGTTCAGCTACGTCAGCAGAATGTGGAGAAGGAGTTGGAGGAGATTCGGGACGAGAAGAAGGAGCTCGCTGAAACGCGGGCGAATGCCCGTCGCACGATGGCGAATTTGGCTTCAATGGACGTGGAGGAGATAAAGGAAAACCTCCGCGAGGAGGTGAAGCTGGAGTGCGACGATGAGCTGAAGCGTTTCAAGAAGGACATTTTGGAGAAGTCCGAAGCCGAGGTGAGTCGCGAGGCCAAGCGAACGCTTTTGGCTTCGATGCAGCGTTTGGCGAGCAGGCCTAACAACGAGGTGACGGCGTCTATCGTACAGTTGCCGAACGATGATATGAAGGGGCGCATTATCGGTCGCGAGGGGCGAAATATTAAGTGCTTCGAGACTGCGACTGGGACGACCCTGCTGATCGATGATTCGCCGCAAATGGTTTTGGTATCTTCTTTCGATCCGGTGCGTCGCGAGATTGCGCGGGAGGCCTTGAGCCGTTTGGTCAAGGATGGGCGGATTCATCCGGCAACGATCGAGCAATTCGTCTCCGAGGCCCGTTCGGATGTGGATCAGATCGTGGCTAATGCGGGCGACGAGGCGGTGAATCAGTTAAAGATATCGAGGATCCACCCGGAAATCGTGAATTTGCTGGGTAAACTGAAGTTTCGCACTTCCTACTCCCAGAACGTTTTGGAGCATTCGATCGAGGTGGGTCACTTGTGTTCGATAATTGCGTCGGAGTTGGGATTGGACCCGAATACCGCCAAGCGGGCGGGACTGTTGCATGACATCGGCAAGGCGATTGATGGAGAAAAGGAGGGCAGTCATGCGATTGCGGGCGCGGAATACTGCAAGCATCGTGGGGAAGACGATGTAGTGGTGAATGGCATCGCGGCTCACCACGATGAGGTACCGCAGGAAACGCTTTATGCGGGGGTGGTTATTTTAGCGGATACGATTTCCGCGGTGCGTCCGGGAGCTCGGGCTGAGACGATGACGGCCTATATTGATCGTTTGAGGGAGCTGGAGACTTTGGCTCTGGAGTTCAAGGGCGTAAAGCAGGCTTATGCGATCCAGGCGGGTCGGGAGATTCGGGTGGTCGTCAATCCGGAGGTGATTGGCGACAGCGAGGCTCGAGAACTGAGTTACTCGATTCGCGAACGGATCGAAGACGAGTTGGAGTACCCGAGTACGATTCGGATTACGCTGATTCGCGAGCAGCGGTTCGTGGAAACGGCGAAGTAGGTTTTGGGGAATTGGTCGGACTGAGGTCCACCCTCCGGAGGATGGGCTTGGCCGAAGTTGTCGGGAGGGCGCGTTATTCCTACTTTAGAGCAGTCTCGATTTGGGGGATGAGTTCGGAGAATTTCTGGCTGATTTTGGAGGCCATGCCGATGTTGTTATCGTGGCCGGATTCGTGGAGTTTGAGGGCCAAGGCTTTGAGGGTGTCGATGCTGGGTTTGATGGTTGCCGCCTTCGGGCCAGCTTTTGCTTGGATGGCATCAAGGGTGGGCGTGAGCGCGACTTCGAGGTGATGGAACTCCACGGCTGCTTTGGCGTCGACGGCTGCCTGGGTTTCGGTGGCCAACAGGTTTAGGTGCGCTATGAGCGCAGGCAGCTCGAGCTGGGAGGGATCGACGGACTCGTAGGCTTTATTGTCGCGTGGGGCGTCGTGCGGGTCAGATTTTGAGCAGGCGGCGAACAGGAATGTGATGGTGGCAAGCGTGGCGCTTAGGAAGAGTTTCATACTGGTTTGATGCGCGTCGATGGATCACGAGCGGCGTGCCCGTATTTTGATGAATTGTTGGCTTTGTTGGCGTCGGCGCGAAGGCCGCGCCGGCCTCTGGGAGTTACGCGTTAAGAATGGATTTGATTTCTTCGTGCAGGTCGGAGTTGGCGGCGATGATGGATTCGCCTTTGGCGGGATTGTCGCCTTGCCAGTCGGTAATGGTGGCGCCCGCGCCGCGGATGATGGGGATCAGCGCCATGAGATCCCAGGGGTTCATGATGGGGTCGACCATTGCTTCGGCCTTTCCGGTGGCAAGGAGGAGATAGCCGTAACAGTCGCCCCAGGTGCGCCCGTAGCGAGAGCGTTCGATGAGCGTGTCCCAGTTTTTTCCGTTTTGGTACTTTGGAATGGTCTCGTAGTCGGAGGTGAGAATGACGGCTTGCTTGAGTGGGATGCCGGTGCGGGCTTGAACTCTTTCTCCGTTGACCCAGGCGGAATTCCCATCGCCGGCGAGTCGTTTGTGGAGGGCGGGGTAGTTGACGCATCCGAAGAGGGGTTCGTCGTCTTCAACCAGGGCGATCATAGTTCCAAATAACGGGCAACCGGCTGTAAAGGTTTTGGTGCCATCGATTGGGTCGATGATCCATTTGTACCGGGCTTCGGGATTCATTTCGCCGTATTCTTCGCCGAATATTCCGTGATCGGGGTAGGTGATTCCGATCGCTTCGCGAATGATTCGCTCGGAATGCTTGTCAGCAGCGGTTACAGGACTATCGTCAGTCTTGGTGATTATCTCAAGATCGGGGTTCTCGAAGTATTCGAGAATGATTTTCTCGGTTTCGAGGCAGAGCCTTCTCGTAAAAACATCAAATTCGTCGAAATGCATAGGGTCCCTCCACGCTTAGTTTGCGGGACTGAATAATAAAGAACATTCCTCTACTCCATGGACCTCAATTGGGACGATCTCCCGATCCACGTGATCGATTTCGAAGGCGGGCCGCAGTGCGGTATCGTCGAGTATGGAGTCGTATCGCTGAGGGGAATGCGGATTGAGGGCACGGAGACGCGGCTTTGTCGGCCTAAGGCGAAAATCCCGCGTCATGAAGAAGCGGTGCATGGGATCCGGTCGGATGAAGCTTCTATGGAAATGCCGTTTCAGAATGAATGGGATTTGTTTGCGGATTTGAGGGAGAGCGGACCTTTGGCGGCTCACTTCGCTTCGGCGGAGAATCGGATGTTGAAATCTGCCTTTCCTTACCCGCGCAAGTCTCCGGACTGGGCGCGGCCGGATAAGAAAGTCGCAAATTGGGGTCCTTGGGTGGACACGGGCGTGATGTATCGGGAGTTAGGCGATTGCGAGAAGTCGCTTAAGCTGGAGGATTTGATTCGGCGTTATCAGCTGCAGAACGAATTAGAGGCCCTGGCAGCGCGGTTTTGCCCGGAGGGCAGAAGAAGTTATCACTGCGCTTTGTTCGACGCCTTGGCGAGCGCTTTGCTTTTGCTGAACTACTGCCAGAATTTGGCGGATGAACGCCTGAGCTTGCGTCATCTTTTGGCGGAGAGCCAAGGCAGCGGCGTGAAGCGGCAAGAGGTCAAGCAGCAGAATCTTTTCTAGGGGCCTTGCGAGTTCTTTCTGAGCACGTGGAATTAATATCAGTATAATTACTGATAAATTGCTTGCCAGCAGATTTTGGATACGCAGATTGGCGGCATGTCCGATCTAGAGTGTATTGTCGATGCCAAGGCTGAGTTAGGCGAAGGCGTGTTTTGGAGCGTCCGGGAGAGCGTTGCGTATTGGGTAGATATTCAGGGGAAGAGGGTTCACCGCTATGATCCGAGCGTTGGAGAGTCCAAGACTCTGCAGCTGGACCGAATGATCGGGACGTTGATCGAGAATGCGGAGGGCGGGCTAGTCGCCGGGATGCAGGATGGCGTGTATGCTTTGGATTTCGAAACGGGAAAGACGAAGCACTGGTGCGATCCCATGGGAGGAGATGAATCGAATCGCTTGAATGACGGGAAAGCAGGGCCTGATGGCCGCTTTTACGTGGGCGGTATTGGGGCGGAAGGTCAGCAGGATTTGTATTGTATTGACCGGGACAGGTCGTGGCGGGTGGTTGAGAGCGATATTACTTGTTCCAACGGACTCGTGTGGAGTCTCGACCACGGCAAACTGTATTATATAGATACGCCGACGAAAGAGGTCGTTGCGTATGACTTCGATTTTGAGGAGGGGCTCTTGAGGAACAAGCGGACGGCGGTTTCGATTGACGAATCGCTTGGCTTGCCTGATGGCATGACGATCGACCGCGAAGGTAAGTTATGGGTCGCTCATTGGATGGGTTCTTGCGTGCGTCGTTGGGATCCGGATACGGGCAAGATTTTGCAGACGATACCCATGCCGGTAGAGAAGGTGACTTGCTGCGCGTTTGGAGGGGCGGGATTAAATGATCTTTATATAACGACCGCGAGCGTCGGGATGGAAGATGGGGATTGGGAGAAGCAGCCTCAAGCAGGCGGGCTTTTTAGGATTCGGTTAGACGTGGGGGGCGTTCCGGGATTTCTGTTTAAGGGGCGGGCGTTGGTAGGGGCATAGAGGGATAGAGTTTCCCAACTGTTGGTGTCGCGTTGCTCGAAACTGCGAGGCGCTTACTTCGCGGTCCGTTGGGCGAGGCGGTGCTGATGAAAATTGGGATGCCAGGTTTCGGGTTTGTCGATGGGGTGTGGCGGCGCGGCGTAGCGGCCATTGTCGTTTTGAGATTCACGCCAGGCGTCTAGCTGGGATTTGAGCTGCTTGACTATATCGGCGTATGCGGGGTCTTCGGCTAGATTGTTTGTTTCGTAGGGGTCTTCTTCAACTTTGTAGAGTTCGAATTCGGGGCGTTGATAATAGCGATCGATAATGGCTTGGGCTTTGGGATCTTGTTTCCCGTATTCGATCCATTCGGTCCAATATTCGCAACAGTGGTCTCTTCTTAGAAGGTCGCTGTGAGTCGTGAATGCGAATTCTGGATGCAGATTGTGGATGAGCTTCCAGTCTGGTGTTCGGATGGCGCGGCTGGGGTAAAGGTTCATGCTTTTGTCGCTGGTGTGCGTGGTGAAGATCCGCTTGCGGTGTTCGATGGCTTCGCCAGTGAGTATCGGTAGAAATGAGCGGCCGTCGATACCGGATGGGATTTCTCCGCCGGCTGCATCGATAAGCGTCGGTAGGAGGTCTACCCAGGAAATGAAGGCCTTGCTTTTCGTTTTAGCTTGGATGCGATTTTGCCACGCGACGATGAAAGGGACGCGCGTGCCGTAATCGTAGAGCGTCCATTTTCCGAAGGGAACTTGGCTACCGTGATCGCTGGTGTGAATGAAGAGGGTGTTGTCCCCGAGATATCGGTTTTTTAATTCGAGCAGTTCGCCAAGGAAGGCGTCGAGCTCATGGATTTCTTGGTAGTAGCGCGCTCGGAAGCGACGGGTAGCGGGCGTGTCGATATAGTCGGGAGGAAGTTTGAGTACCGATGGGTCGAATGTGGTTCTTTCAGGCCAAGGAACGTGGGGATTGGTGGTGCCGACGAAGAGACAGATCGGCTTGTCGCGTTTAACTGTATCCAAATATTGGATGACTTCCTTGCGTAGAGTTTCGATGCTGTGGGCAGGTTTTTTGAGGTCAAAGCCGTAGTCGAATTTTAGGTTATGGTTGTTGCCGTGGCTTACTTTGCCAATGGCGACTACTTCGTAGCCGACGTCCTTTAGGTTTGCGATGAGACTGCGTGTTCCGGGATGAGGGTAGGTGTGGTTGCCCTCGGCGCCGTTGCGGGCGGGAAAGAGTCCAGTTAGCATGGCGGCTCTGCTGGGGGCGCAGGAGGGAGAGGCGACATATGCATGCGTGAAGTGCATGCCTTGGGCGGCTAGCTTTTCGAAATTGGGCGTGGGGATGTCTGCGGCGCCGTATAGACTGGAGTCGAATTGGGAATGATCGTCTGAGAGGTAAACGAGGATGTCTGGCTTATCGCCAAAGAGTGGGAAGACTACTGATAGAGCTAGGAGAGAGAGGGGCAGAGGTTTGCTTCGCATGGCACCGGATTGGACTTCTCTTGGGTTCATTTGTCCATGGTTTGGCAGCGAGAAGCGTTACTCTCTGCGAAATGAATGGAGTCAAAAACGAGGCGACTGGGGGTGTCGCCTCGTTCTAAGGTTAAATAGGACTAGATTGGAAATGTCGGGAGTTGTCCGACCTACCGATGATAGAGCTAGGGGGTGTAGCTGGCCAGCATGCGCGTCATGTCTTGGGGGGTGGCTTTCGCAGTGAGAACAAGCGCGTATCCATTTGATTTCCAAGTAGTGACTGTCCAGCCAGTATCCTTGTAGTCGTATTTAAATTTCTCAGACGCTTCGAAGTCCGCGAACTCGCTCTCTTGGCCGACGAAGAGGTGGTAAACAGTGTCGGCGTTGAAGCAAAGGATGGCGACGCGGCTGTCTGACCAATCGAGCGGACGGCACCCGATGCCTTCTTGAGCTAGGAGTTGCGGCGGCAGCTGGTCGGGCAGATCGAAGTTCTGTTCGATGAGCCAGTCCTGGATCTTTTGCGTGTCCTTATTGAAATAGCTCAAGCGAGGACCGTCGTACGAGTATTGGTAAGCCCTTTCGGCGAGGGGACCTGCATATTCGTCGCTTCGGTCGATGAGCATGTCGAGTCCTACGGTGAAAAATAGGACTAAGCATGCGGCGAGAGCGAAAAGCTGCGTGAAGCGGCGTCGGCGTATTCGCCATGCGGATGCGCTGTCCAGGCTGGCGTTTAGAGCTGCTCGTAGATCGGCAGGCGGTTCGAATGATCGTATTTTTTCTTGTGCGGCTTTGTCGGTTTGCTTGGTTTCGTCCCACCAGGCGGATAGTTCGGGCGATGACTCGGCTACGGCGAGGGCTTCATCAAAGCGCGGATCGCCTTCGGGTTGCGGGCCTAGCGTATGGCTGGCGAGTATGAGTTTGGCTTCTGCTTCATCCATGTCGCTTGCTCCTTTCTGTCTTTGAGAAGTCGACGATTTTGTTGGGTGTGTCGGCTTTTTTGAATTTTCGTTTCAAGATGTCTTTACCTCGAGCGAGGCGGGACATGACGGTCCCGATCGGTATGTCTAAGATTTTAGCGATTTCCTTGTATGAATAGGATTCGAGGTAGTAAAGCGATATGACGTTTCTGTATTCGATTTTCAACTCCGTGAGCATCTCCATTGCGGTGTAGGCGTCGATCTTCTGGATATCGTCGACGCAGGCAGTTTCGCCTTCGTATTCAAATTCTTGGTCTTCAATGGATGTATGTCGATTGGAGCGTTTGACGGTTTTTAGAAATTCGCGGTAAAGGGTGGTGTAGAGCCAGGACTTGGTGGCTCCTTGCGAGCGGATTGTGTTTCCTTTTTTTGCCCAGATGAGGAAGG
The DNA here is from genome assembly GCA_039186805.1 of Verrucomicrobiota bacterium. GTDB lineage: Bacteria > Verrucomicrobiota > Verrucomicrobiia > Opitutales > Opitutaceae > JBCCZW01. The sequence goes on along the minus strand of JBCCZW010000032.1, from coordinate 1,137 downwards.
TCTCTTGCGTGAGGTCCCAGGCATCGGTCTGCGAGCGGCAGAGGCTGACGGCAAACTTGTAGAGGTTTGCGTAATTCGCATCGATGACGCTCTGGAAGGCTTTCTGCATTGAGGAGGTTAAGGAGTTTTGCTGTGGGTATTAACGGTTAATTTCTTTGCTTGATTTAGATGCGAACGCTGCGTCCCGTTCGATGAGAGACGCAGCGCAGAGTCTCAGTGTGAAAATAAAGGCTTCAATTACCAGCGCCAGTAGTAGCGGCGTTTTTCTTGCTGCGGCTTGGCGCAGGCGATGACGCCAGCGGTCGAGCAAGTCCAGTAGATGTTTCCATTAGGAGCTACCGCCACATCCTGAGGGAGCGGGTAGCCATAGGCGACTGTGTGGGTTTCGCCTGTTTTGAGATCGAGTTCGACTACTTTGTTTCTGCCGCCTTGATCTTCTACAGGGAATCCTGGGCCGAATAGACCCGGTGTTGGAATTTCCGTGTAGTAGAGTTTGGTGCCGAGGCGGTTGAGGGCGATACCTGTTGGGTATTCCAGACCTCCTTTGAAAATACTGACCACTCCGCCAGGCGAACGTCTGACGATGACTCCTGCGGTGTTGCAGGTCCAGTAGGCGCTGCCGTCCCAGCTGATTACGATATCTGTGGGGGCAGGCTCGAATTCCGAAATAGGAGAGAGGCTGATGTTTCCGTCTTTGTCAGCGACGTTGACGAGATTTCCGCCGTCGAAATTTCCTGGATTTGGAACCTCGGTCCATAAGACGTCGCCAGCGCGATCAACTGTGATGCCGCTAGGCTTCATGAGGAACTCGAAGCCTTCGGGATCACTTTCGCCAGGGACCAAACCTTGTGGAAGGAAGACGCTCTTTTCGCCGCCGCGACGGCTGTACTTCAAGATAACTCCTGCGGTGTTGCATGTCCAATAGACATTGCCGTAGCGATCGAGAGCGAGATTGAGGGGATAGGGTTCACCTTCGCTAAGCGTAGTCATGTTTCCGCTACGGAGGTCCAGTTTCTTAACCGTATTTTCTCCGCCTTCGTCTCCTGACAGATCGGGAGTGGGAACTTCCGAAAAGTAGAGAGTGCGGGAGGAGTTCGTTGTAATGCCTGCTGGGGCAGCGAGTCCTTCGGCGATGAT
>JBCCZW010000031.1:0-14750 GCA_039186805.1 Verrucomicrobiota bacterium | reverse complement strand
GCGGAATCCGAGGAGATACGTCAGAGGGTGTGTTGGCTCGGTTAGACGAGCTGCTTTGTTCGGAGCCTCGTTGCGTGGTTCTGATGATCGGCACGAATGATTTGTGGAGCGATCTCAGCCCGGTAGACGTGAAAGGGAACATCGTGGAGATAACGAGAATTTTGGAGGATGGGCTGCCAGATGCTAGACTGATTGTCCAAACCATATTGCCGACTCGGCAAGGCGAAAAGATAAACCGTCGCGTGAAGGCCATAAACCATCTCCTACGAAGCCATGACTGGGGAAGTATAGAGCTGATGGATACGTATAATGAGTTCTCGAATGAGAGAGGCGAGCTGATGAAGGTATTGACGACGGATGGCGTTCATCTGAATGACTTGGGGTATAAGCGATGGGCTGCCGTATTGAAGGAGACTCTCGGTTAGGAGGGGCTTTCAGCGATTCATTGCGGGTTTTTGATCGAGAGAAGAGGTTGGATTTCCTACCCTCGTCAAAAGAGCGTCTTGCGGTATTCGCTGGGGAAGAGGCCGAACATTTTTTATAAGCGCGACTGAAGGTTTCGGGGTTGTTGGGTGGAGTGACCGAGAACTCGTTTTCTCAGGCTTCGTACGATAACTACTTTGGAGAGTTTAGGGTGCGCTTCGGGGAACGTTCGAGTTTTAGGGCGAACTCCGGAGTCAATCGCTCTGTGATTGATGGACGGCTTGGCGTGCGGGTTGCGGGTCTAAGGGACGATAGTAAGTCTCAGCAGGATCCTACTTTCGAGGAGGACGAACGATTCGACCCGGCTGCCAGAGCTTTGCTTTTCGGAGCGGCGACGGCATTTGGGTCCGACGATCCTCCGCAGGAACGCGGGGAGGGGCAAGGTCACCGGTAATCGTCCTGAACTGACGCCGGAGTTGGAGGACGGTTTATCTCAGTGGATTGAGTTGGCTGATACCTCTCTGGACGGCTTGTACTTTTTTCTTGCATAGGCTTTAAAGAAATGGCGTCTTAACCGCCTTATTTTTGGGGCCGTAGCTCAGTTGGAAGAGCGCTTCAATGGCATTGAAGAGGTCGTCGGTTCGATCCCGATCGGCTCCACCAGTCTTCGTTCGAAGTGAAACGTAGAACGAAGACTGCCGCGGCGAAGCTTTTAGCGAAGCCGGGCCCTCTCTCTTACGATCCGCCTCTTCGAACTACGCCTCGGCATGCCATCCTGCTTTCATTACGTCTACATTTTGGAGAGCGTTGATTATTCGGGACGTTACTACGTGGGAACGACCCAAGACCTTAAGGCTCGACTCAGGAAGCATAACGAAGGCGGCGTACCGCATACTGCCAAGTACCGGCCTTGGAGGGTTAAGAATGCGATTTCGTTCCGCGACAAGGATCGTGCGATTGAATTCGAGCGGTATCTTAAAAGTCACTCTGGGCGCGCTGTTGCAAAGAAGAGATTTTAGGCGAGTGGTCTTCGTTCGAAGTGAAGGCTGTCTCGACCTTTCAAGTGGCGGATTTGCGGAATGGGTTCGATAGCCGGTAACCTTCTCACGCCCGAGCGCGTAGTCTTGGGTATGAAGAGAAATGGTCGGAGGTTTTTGGTTTTGCTGTTCTTGAGTTCGGGGATGGCTTGGAGCGGAGCGAGCGGGAAGACTGAGGAAGGCGTTTTTGTTGATGGTAAGAGGGATAGAGAAGTGCCTTATCTTGCTTACTTGCCGGAGGAGCTGGATGGGAGGCATCCGGTGTTGGTTTTCTCACATGGTCTGGGTGGCTCCAAGAAGGGTGGGACTTATCTGGGCGAGTACCTGAGCGAGAGAGGTTATGTTTGCTTTCACATTCAGCACATTGGATCGGATGCTTCTATCTGGGAAGGAAAGCGCGGGGAGCGACAGATTGTGGGAGCGATGGCGGCTTCTTTGAAGAAACCTGGCAATGCGAGGAATCGATTCGAGGATATGCCTTTCGTATTGGATGAGATCGAGCGATTGGATGGAGGAGAGGGAGCTTTAGCGGGCCATCTGGACTTAGATAAGATCGGGGTGATGGGGCATTCGTATGGGGCGAGGAGCGTGATGGTGGTATCGGGTGAGCGGATGAGTCGGCTTTATTTGAGTATGAAGGATGATCGGGTGAAGGCTGGCTTGGCCTTGAGTCCGAGCATGCCTCACGAGAAATTGAACGCGAAGAAAGCTCTGGCGAGGGTGGATATTCCAATCTTTCACATGACGGGGACTGAGGATGGGAGTCCGCTAGAGCCTGATATGGATCCCGTGTCTCGGACTAAGCCATTCGGACTGATTGAGGGGGCAGATCAGTATCTATTGGTATTGGAGGGGGCGGACCATATGACCTTTGGCGGTAGGAAACGTCTCAGGCCAGGCGAGGGCGCTCGCGATGAGTCTCACTGGAAAGCGATCCAAAAGGGAGCTGGATTATTCTTCGATGCTTACTTGAAGGGGGATGAGGAGGCTAAGCAGCTTCTGAGAAAAGGGTACAAAGGGGAGCTGGATAAGGAAGATCGCTTCGAATGGAAGGAGGGAGAGGGGAAATAGTGAGTGGTGAGTAGTGAATTGGTGAGGAGGGAAGCGACGAGATATGTTGAATGTTAAATTTGGGGGAAGAGGTCATCGGACTTACGGCCGATGCTACACTCTGGTGGGCTTTGCGGTGTCGGACTAAAGTCCAACCTCCTTTGCTAGTTTTCGTCTAGGGATTTGGTGACAAATGAATCGTTCTGGCAGTCCCAATGAAGATTGGGCATAGAATAAGCAGACTGTTAAAGTCCGCTTTCATTTTTCTTGGATGAGATTGAATTCCCGAACCCCCTATTTGTTCTCTAGGATTTCTACTTCGTAGCCGTCCGGGTCTGTGATGAATGCCATTTTGAGTCCGCCGCTGGTGAACTTCTCCTTCCAATCGCCGGGCCAAACTTCGATGTTTTGATCATCGAGCATTTGGCAGTATTCGACGATGTCGTCGACGCCGATGCACGTGTGCATGAGGTCCTCTGGGAATTCCACCTTGAAATCTGGAGAATAGGTAAGCTCGAGCATATGGGCATTGCCGGGGAGCTCGAGGTGGACGATTTGGTTGCCGGCTGGGCTTTTGTCGCTGCGTTTGAAGACTTCGAAGCCGCAGGTCTTGCAGTACCAGTCGATGGATTTTTCCAGGTCGGAAACTCGAATGCGCGTGTGCAGAAATTTGATCATGGCTCGGGTGTAGGCGATGGGACTGGGGTTGCCAAGGAAAGATGGAATATCATTCCTGATTTTCGGCTCTTACCTTTGGAATAGAGGATCGAAGGAAACTCTGTTAGACGATTTTCCGTATTCGAAACGTAGTATAGGTATTATGAGCAAATCCGTTGTTTTATCGTTTCTACTGGGGGCTGCATTGGGCGGGGGATACTTCTTTATCAGCAGTTTGCCCGATCGCTCTGATCGGATTGTTAATGCGATTCGAGTGAGCGAATTGGAGGCTGAGATTGAAACTTTGCGTAGCAGCGAGCGGGAGGCATGGGCTGCGAAGGAGAGGCTCGAGGAGGAACTGATGGCGACGAAGCTTGGGACGCCTGAAAGCGTTTCGATGACTGTTCAAAGCTTAGAGGTTGGGCAGGTCGATGATAAGCGGCTCGAGGAGGGTCGGAAGCGGATGAGGGAATTTATGGCCCAGCACGCCGATAATCGTTTGGATGCATTGACGCGTCGTTTGGGCTTGGATGCAGATCAGCGAGGGGCGTTTGACGACCTGCTTGCATTGCAGGCCGACCAGCGTTCGGACATCAAAGTAGCCTATATGGAAGGGGGAAAGGGAGCTTCGATCAGAATGAGCGCCGATAAGGGCTCGATAGTGGGACAACAAGACTTCGATGATTTGGCGAACGAGATTTTAAGCGACGATCAGTTGGAGGCGTATTGGGAATTTCGAGACGATGAGAATCGGTCGAAGTGGGAGTCGATGGCGACGAGTCGTCTGAACAGTATCGCTCCGAGCTTGGGAATGACGGAGGAGGAGCGGGATCTCGCTTATGCGGCGTTTTATGAGGAAACCCGGGGGATGATGGAGGGTCCTATGACGCTCGAAGACAGACAAGCCCTTGCCGATGCTCGCGACACGCAGTTGGAGGAGATATTAGGCGAGGAGCGTTTTGAGGATTACAAGGAACTTGAGGGAGGCGACGGGTACTTCTCGAAGCGTATCCAAATTGTGGAGTAGCCGCGTTATTTTGAAGGGAGTTTGGGAAAGCAAAAAAGCGGCCAAGTCGCTTTGACTTGGTCGCTATTTTGCTGGTGTGTTTCAACCGAACGACGAGATGCCGTTAAGAGTTATGCGGATTGCAACTGGGCGGTATGAACCGCTTTTTATTTCGATTGGGAGGCTCCTGGGGCGCTCTTAGTTGTAGACTAGAATTCGGTCGCCGAAGAAGGGCGTTTCTGAATTTGCGGTTGGGATTGGATCGATGCTGACCTCGCTCAGGAAGAAGTTTCGTCGGGCGAAGCATTGGGAGGGCAAACGCTGGACAACCGGGTAAAGCTTCGCGCCCTCGTTTTGATGACAGCGGATCACCTCGTAGGTGGCGTGCTGCATTCCCTCAGGCATTGAAGCAGTGATTGTGATGGGATGGGAGGAGGTTCTCCCGAGGGGAGGCGGAAACTCTCCTTGATCAGGGTTGTAGTTGAGGCTGATGAGAACGTAGGCGAGCGCCGCGTTCTCGGTAAGCCAGTCGTGAAGTATCAGTTCTGGTTCTTTAGCATGTTCGTCGATCGATCGAGCAACGAAACGGTCATCGGCGTTGTAGGCGATGATCGTGTGTAGCGCGTCGGTAAGCGGTATGAAATCCTGGGATCTGCACTCACAAAACCGACGGCCGGTTTGAATAAGCTGCCCTAAGATCACGGATTCGAAGCGTAAGTAGAAACCGCAGAATGAAAAGCGAGAATTGAAGAATTCCGTCAGAAAAAAGAATATCTTATTCTCCCGCGAAAAGTTATTCGAAATGTTGTTGGGGTGAAGGTTGAAGGTTGAAGGCTGAAGGTGGAAGGTGGAAGGTGGAAGGTGGAAGGTGGAAGGCGGAAGGCGGAAGGCGGAAGTCAGGTGTCGGAAGTCGGAGGACAGAGGTCGTGGGGTAGAAGCGGGATGGCATGCCGAGGCGTAGTTCGAAGAGCGGGATCGTAAAAGAAAGGGCCCGGCTTCGCTAAAAGCTCCGCCGCGGCAGTCTTCGTTGTACGTTGCACTTCGAACGAAGACTGGTGAATCGTCGGACTGAAGTCCGACCTCCTTTTCGGGTGGGCTTTGCGGTCGGCAGCTGGAAGCAGCCGCTCCGTGGGTGTTTCTCTGGCGACTATCGCCCTAGGCGCTCGAGCTTTTCTTTTACCATGTCGATGCTTTCGATGCGGGTGGTGGGCGCGTGGGGAAAGTTTTGCTCGACGAGGGTGGGATCGGCGAGGGCGTCGATCGAGAATCCTAAGCCGTGGCATTTCATGCAGGCGGTTCGGATCATCTTTTCGTTGGGGCGGAGCGTATCGTTTTGATTGTGTTGGACTCGGGTCGCAAGCTCGCCAAGTCCGGCATGCTCAATGCGAGGCATGTGGCAGGTTGCGCAACTCACTCCAGTGCCGGGTTCGCCGACGCCCCTGATTTCTTCGAGCCATAATTTGTGATGGGGCGAGTTAACATAGTTTTTTGTATGGGAATCGTCATGACATTGCATGCAGGCTTGGGTGGCGGCGAATTGGGTGTCGAAGCTGTGATCCGAATGGCAGGAAACGCAGGTGAGCTGGCTGTGAGCGGCAGATGGCTTCATGGGAATGCGCGCTTCGGCGGGCGTCATTGGGCTCAGGCCTTGGGCGAGACGCATGCCGTGTCGACCTTGGAGGAAGGACTCTGTTTCGAAGGAGTGACATTCCTTGCAGGAGTTGTGGTCTGGGGTCTGTATCCAGGTTTTGGTGGCGGGATCTGTGTGACAATCGGTGCAGTTGACTCCTGCTTGGGCATGCGAGGTGGTGTGCCAATCGTGGACTAGATTTTGAGAGTAGGCGACGTCGGCGGGAGCGTCGCGGTCGAGGGAGGCGAGGGCCTGGGTATCGTTTTCGGCGGCCCAGTTGTCGTAGAAGCTGCGGGGCGTCTCTTTGGGTTCGGAAAGGTAGGGGAGCGAGTCTGCGTGTTTGATCAGGAAGTCTTCGTAGAGGGCGGTGTTATCGTGGTAGTTGTGGCAGCCCGCGGTGGCGCAGCTGTCGAACGGCATGTCTTTGTGAGAGGGGCGTTCGTCGGCGATATCTTCGTGACAGAAGAAGCAATAGTCTTTGGGGAGGGTGAGGCCCATCGAATGGGTTTCGTGGGGCTGGTGTTCTCTGTGGCAGGATATGCAGTAGCGCGCATCCAGATTTTCGAGACGAGATGCGTTGCGCGGATCGAGGAATTTGGTGGCGGGGTGGGAGTCGTTTGCTTTTTCGAGTTCCTGCTCGTGGCATTGGAGACATGCGTTTTGCTTGACGCCGCCGAATTCGTCGGTGTGGCATACGGCGCATTGCATTTCGATTTGGTAGTGACCGTGAGATGAGTGCCCAGGCATGAATTGGGTTTCGGCTTCCCCCCCCGTTCGAAGGGAGTAGAAGAAATTGAAGCTGAGGAGCATGGGAAGGACCGCAGCGATTAGCCATAGGAGTTTGCTCATCTCAATAGTAGTAGACCTTGAAAATATGGAAGCCTAGGAGAATGGGGTAGGGCCAAAAGAAGAGGATATGGGCTCTTGTAAGGAGCGTGCGGATACGCCGACTGATGGGACCGTTGAGGCGATCTTCCATCGCGAGCGATGCTCCGGCTATCCCGCCGAGGGCGTTGAGGGCGATGAAGCAAAGCATGAGAAGCCGGTTTAGGTTGTCGCCGAAGTTGAGTCCAGTGTGAGCGATAAGCGCGGTGAGGCAGCCGAGTCCGAGGATCGCGTGAACGGCCCGCCAATAGCCGAAGTTGCCAAAACGGACCGGTTTGAGGCGTTTACGCGCTGAAAGTCCAAGCGCGATGAGGGAGAGGCTGGCCATGGTATAGCCGCTGATCTGCTTGTAGAGGGAGTCTGTCCAGAGCTTCGTGATCGAGTAGTAGGTGTCTTGGACGGTATCGGGAACGGGGAAGGGCTTAGCTAGGAAGTAGGCGGCGCAGATGAGGGTGGCGAGTATTGCGCTGCCCCAGAGTAATTTGCGTCCTTTGGGCTTGTAGGCGGCTTCGGCAGCATCGGCTCCGACCAGTTGGCCGAGGATTGGGCGGCAGGACCCGCAGATGGTTCCGGCTCCCGTTTCTGCCGAGAGCGAGTCGATAGTACGACAACCCCGTTCGATGCAGGAGACGAGTTTGCCCTTAGTGGTTTGGGTGCAGTTGCAGACGATGGCGTTGGCGGGCCAGTCGGACAAGGCATCCGAAATGGGTATCTCGCCCGTGGATACGAATGCGTTTTGCTCGGAAGGCGTTAGGAACTGGTTTTCTTGGATCGCCAGTTGGAGTTGGTGGGTGTTTTCCCAGGCGCCTACGACCGTGCCTCCAATGAGTCGGTCTCTGCGGAGTATGACCATGCGGTAGGCGTCGATCGATTTAAAGACAAGGGTTTTGCCTTCGCCGAGGTAGTCTCCGAAAGCGCTGACTTCGACGCCTAGAAGCTTGAGGCGGCAAGAGAGATCGCTGCCTTCGTATGGCGTGGGAGTACCGGTGAGCGACTTCGCGAGGGCGTCGGCCATTTGGTATCCGGGAGCGATAAAGCCGTAGATTTGGCCTCGGTGGAGGGCGCATTCGCCGATGGCGTAGATTTGAGGCGAGCTGGTTTGGAGCTCATCGCTGGTTTGTATGCCGCCGCGGACGCCTACATTGAGATTGGCAGATCGGGCAAGTTCATCTCGGGGGCGTATGCCGACCGAGAGGACGAGGACATCGGTTCGCATGGTGGAACCGTCCGCGAGATGGAGGAGGAGCTGATTTTCGTAGCGCTCGATTTTTTCGAGGCCTTGCCGGATATGGAGCTTCAGTCCGCGCTCTCGTAGTTGGTTTTCGAGGACGGATGAACCCTCTTCATTAAGCTGGCGAGGCATCAGACCATTGGCCCGTTCTAGAACGTGCGTGTCGAGGCCTTGCTCTTGGAGCGCGTTGGCGGCTTCGAGTCCGAGCAGGCCGCCGCCGAGGATGACGGCTCGCTTGGCGTTGCGAGAGTAGGCTTTGATGGCATCGACGTCTTTGGTCGTTCGGTAGACGAAGACGCCTTCCAGCTCGATGCCGGGAATCGGAGGAACAAAGGCGGAGGAGCCTGTGCAAAGGATGAGTTTGTCGTAGGGGAGTGATTGGCCCTGGGCGGCGAGGGCGATTTGAGAGGAGGTATCTATGGACGCGACGCGTTCATTGAGGATGAGTTCTATCCGATTCTTTTGGTACCAGTCGCGGGAATTGAGGCGGATGGTGGAGAGATCCCCGGATTGGAAGTAGTCGGTGAGGTGGACGCGGTCGTACGCGGCTTCGGGCTCTTCGCCTACGACGGTGAGGTCATAGGTTTCAAGGGCTCCGTATTCGACAAGTTTGGAGCAAAGCCTCTGCGAGACCATACCGTTGCCGACGATGAGGAGTTTCTCTTTGCTGCGTTGCGGTTTCTTCTTCAATGTCGATCTGTAACCAAAGATTGGTCACGCGAATGCACTAAAAAAAAACGGCTGGCTTGCATGGGCATGCCAGCCGCTATGGATAAAGGGTTGGTTAGAGCTTTTTCAAACGTTGCTGACGCTACGCTCGAAACGGCTAAAGGAAGGGTTAGGCTTCTACGGTGGCGGCAGCGTCCTTCATGGTTGTCGCCAGGAGGGTATAGGTGGCGACCCAGGCTTCTTTGACTTCTTCGGTGAAGTCGTCTTTGAGTCCTTGCTCTAGCGTCCAGATGAGGGCGGCGCCGACGGTGTCGTAGTGCTCGTCTTTGACGCCATAGCCGGCGTGGCGTTTGCCCATGTCCTGCACGGCTCCAACGATTTTTTCGAGGTTGGAGAGGCCGCGGACGGCGGTGGTGATCATCGTCATGAGCTTTTTGCCTTGCTCCTTGATATCGGAGGTAAAGAGCGGATTAACGCTCGGATCGAGCTCGAAGAGCTTGCCGTAGAAGAGATCGGCCGCGACGTCTGCAATGGGGATGCACTTTTCCCAAGTGCTTTGTACGAGTTGTATTTGTTTTTCTGTCATAGATTCGGGTTCCGGTTCTGTCGTTGAGGCGCCGAAGAGTTTTGAGAAGAATGATTTGATCATAGTTAGAGGAGGGATTGCGGTTCAGGAAGGATCCTGAGTCTTGAGGAGGAGGTTACGCTCGGTTCGCGTCATTGACTGACGGATACCATAAAGCGCACTGCGGATTTTACTTGATCGTCGGTGAGTTCGGGAAAGCCGCCCTTCGGGGGCATTGACGTATAGGTGGGTCCGACGAAGCCGTTGAGAGCGTGCTCGTAGAGAGTCTCGAGCCCTTGGGCGATACGGGGAGCCCAGGCGTCTTTTTGGCCGATGATGGGAGCTCCAGTAAGTCCCGTGTGATGACAGACTTGGCAGCGACCCATCCAAACGTCTTTCCCGGCGATTAGATCGGGTTCGGACAGTTCTACTGAGAGCGGGTCTGTTTGCGCGGGCTCTGCGGGTGGGCTCGATTCCGAGCAGGCCGCGAGAAGTATGAGAATTGCGAATACGCCTAGATAGGCGAAGTTCGAAACTTTGATGGCTTCTTTGTGTGTCCTTTTCATTTTTCGGGAGGGGAGAAGCGGCAAGGACGTCGCCGCTTCTCCAGCGCGCTAATGGTTGTGATTAGTCGATAGGAATGCGGATCACGACCCCGCCCATAACTTCACCAAGCTTAAAGTCCGTTCGGGGACTATCTTTGTGCTCGTTGTGGCAATCGACGCACGCCGGAGCGACTCCAGTATCTGGATACACGCCTGTGAAGTACTTCACTCCTCCGAGCGTTTCTTCGGCGTAGTAGTTTTCGCCTGGGTTGTCGGCGATGAACTGAAGGCCTGTTTTTTCGACTTCGGTCTTCGGCGCGTTTTGCTTATTTATCGGCCAAAGCGATTGCAGGGAATAGGAGAAGCCTGCATCTGGCTCTTTCGCTACCATTTCGGCGCCCATGCGAAACATTTGCGCGGGCAGCGGAAGGGCTTTGTCGTCGACCCAGTGTTCAGAAGCTTTGATGACTTTTTCCTGCTTTACCAGACGATTGACTACATTTCTGGTGTAGATCGTTCGGTCGGAACTCATGACTAGATGGAGGCCATCAGCCATTTTCTGCGGCGATATTCCGCCGACGGAAGCTTCACTGCTTCCGCAGCCAGTGAAGGTAGTGAGTATAGCGGCGCCCCCAAGAAGCGCCGATACTGCGAGTATCGTTTTCTTTTTCATTTCGGGTGTCGTTAGTCGGAAGGGAATCCGCAACGAATTTAGCAGCGGCTGCGCCAAAAGGCGCAAATAGAATGCAGGTTTACGAAAATGGGTATTTTCAGTGAATGCGATTTGTAGGTGAAGACAGGATGTAGTGAAGAAATTCATACATGAATTAAAAGATGCATTTTGGATACATGTTTTGCTCAAAAATGAAGCGTGCCGCCATTAAAGGGATTTGTGGATACCACAAATTTGGGGAATGAAGAGAGGAGTTGGAGTGATTTCGCTTTGTAGTATAGGGGGCGAAATCGCGACTTATTCTGCGCGGTTACGGTGCTTCGCCGCTTGCTGTGAGTCGAAGGTCTCTCGACCTTCGCTACGTTGTGGCTTGGCTTCGCATGCCGATTTTGCCTCGGTGCCTGATCGGTCCGAAGAGGAGTGTCCGCTTTTTGGAATAGCTCGGCCGCTTACTGAGGGGCATCTGCTGACGTCATGATCCCTGACTCGAGCTCCCGCCAGCTAAGAGTCTATTCGCGAACGAGGCCTAGGGCGCGGCGGAGCGGGGATTTGCTTTTGATGACGTCGGCTAAGGTGTATTTATCTAGCTCGGCAAAGAAGGCGTTTAGGGCTTTCCTGAGCACGCCTTTGAGAGCGCAACACTTATCAATGTTGCAGGTGTTGGTTGCAGGGTCGAAGCACTCTAGAAGATTGTAGTGATTTTCGGTGAGGCGAAGCGTTGCTCCTATGTTAATAGAAGCGGGTTCTTTACCGAGTTCGATACCGCCGCCTTTTCCGCGAATCGTTCTGATCAGTCCGCGTTCGGAGAGACTGCTGACTACTTTTGTGAGGTGGTTGTGCGAAATGTCGTAGGAGTCGGAGATCTCAGAGATCGAAACGAGTCGATCGCGATTGAGTCCTAAGTAGATAAGGACCCGCATGCTGTAGTCTGAGAATTTCGTGAGTTCCATGGGTTGGAGGGGGTGTCGAAGGGCGAAGTTGCCTTCTATTTATAGCCTTGCGGGAATTTGGGCTGCGGCGAGCCGTTCCTTTGCTTGTTTGATCGTATATTCTCCGAAGTGGAAGATGGAAGCGGCGAGGACGGCGTCGGCTTTGCCGTCTTCGAGGACGTCGACGAGATGGTCGAGGTTTCCGGCCCCGCCTGAGGCGATTACGGGAACTTCGACGGCTTCGGAAACGGCTCGGGTGAGCTCGATGTCGTAGCCGGTTTTTACTCCATCTTTGTCCATGCTTGTGAGAAGGATTTCGCCAGCGCCGAGGGTGACGCCTTTTTTAGCCCATTCGATGGCGTCGAGTTCGGTAGGATTTCTCCCGCCGTGAGTATAGACGCGCCAGCTGTCGCCATCTTTTTTCGCGTCGATGGCGAGGACGATGCATTGGTTGCCGAATTTGAGGGAGGACTTGAGGATTAAATCGGGGTCGTTGATGGCGGCGGTGTTGAGGCTGACCTTATCGGCGCCGCTGTGAAGCATCTTGCGGATGTCTTCGACGTTGCGGAGTCCGCCGCCAACGGTAAGGGGCATGAAGGATTCGGAGGCGGTGGCTTCGACGACGTCGCGCATAATGTTGCGTTCGTCGCTGGAGGCGGTGATATCGAGGAAAACGAGCTCGTCGGCGCCTTGCGCGTCGTAGGCTTTGGCGCAGGCGACGGGATCGCCGGCGTCGCGGAGCTCTTGGAACTTAACGCCTTTGACGACGCGGCCCGCGTGAACGTCGAGGCAGGGAATGATGCGTTTGGCTAACACGGGAAGAAATTTGGAATGTTGAATGTGAAATGGGGAATTGTTGAAGGAGTGGCGAGAAGGAATTTAGGGCTCTTCTGTCGTCTGTGGTTATTCTTCATCTCCTATCGGTCGATGGTGGTGAGGTGGATTTGGTGGCGCCAAGTGGGATTTGATGGAAGATGAAGATGAAGATGGAAGATAGAGGATTTAATGAAAAAAAGGCGGCCGAGGATTTCGGGCCGCCTTTGGGAAATTGATTTTGCTGGTTCGCTTACTCGGTTTCGCCGACAGCTATGATGTCGGGGTCGAAGGAGACGGCGAGGCGGTAGGTTTGTCCGGGACGCATGACTAAGGGATGGTCGCGCTCTAGGATCTGGAGGTAGTGGATGTTTCCGTAGTTGGAGCGGTAGGCTTGGTCGTTGGTGACTACTTCGGTTTCCTTCCAAGTACCTTGGAAATCGTCTTTTTGGACAGTGCAGCGGAGTCCTTCTTGTCCGAGCATGGGAGATGAATCGACGCGGTACTGAGAGTGCGGAGCTCCGATCGCCAGCATGTAGCGGAATTTGTCGAGAGTGACTTGATTCTTAACGGTAAAGATGAATTCGGAGCTGATGCGGTTGCCGGCGAAAGTCCAGTTGACCTTGCACGAGCCGAGTCCGTTTACGATCTTTTCGTTAGTGTTGATCAATTCAGGCTGCTCGTAGCGAAAGTAGAAGGATCGCTTGAAGCCGAGGCCGGTGGTGCACTTTTTGCCATAGAAGGCTGGGATGAAAGTGTTGTCTCCGATTGTAAGTTCGGGGAGCAGGATCGGGAGGTATTTGTTGTTCGGCCAATCGAACACGCCTGGCGAGTGGGGGAATGGGAGACAGTCGGCGGTGGGTTCGCCGCTGCAGGAAACGAGCGGCATTTGGATTTGGAGGCCGGAATCGACATTTCGGTAGAGGAGGAGGCCTTGCTCCTTTTTGTTGCTCTTGTCGAAGATGACGAAGCGGCAACCGCTTTTGAATGGTTCGGGGGTGGCTCCCTTGGGGGCGTCGATTTGCTTGGAGAGGCGCGACCATTGGCTGAGGTAGCGGGCTCCGTCGAAGTTCGAAAGTCGAGTGGTGTGTTGGTCGTAGGCGGTGCGTTCTCCGTCGCGGACCACCAAGTAACCGTGCTCCTGGTCGAGATAGGTGACGTAGAAGAAGTAGAATAGGCGGCGGAGAAGATCGAAGTATTTGGACTTTCGTTCTTCTGGCACCCATCCGTCGCGGAAGCCTTGGAGAAGGAGGCTGATGCAGTGCATTTGGCCGTAAGCTCCAGCGGTCTTGGAGAAAGCCCAGCCGAGTCCGTCTTCGCGAACGAGATCGGGGAGCAACTTGATGTATTTTTCGCCAAAGGTGCGCAAAGAGGGAAGCTTGCGTTCGCGAAGCCCTGGATTCGAGTGAAGTTGAAGGGCTTGGCGAATGAAGACGAAGGACATCACGCCGTAGAGCGAGAAGGAGCCGCCGATGCTGTCGTCAGTCACATCGTCGAAGTATCCGGTTGAGCTGGTTTCTTGGATGCGGTTGAGGAAGCGCTCGATGAGGCGACCCGTTTCGTCTTTCTTGGAAAGTCCGAGAGAGAAGCGGCAAACTGCCTTAGCGATGTTGAAAGTCTGCCAGTGGTTGTCGTAGTCGCTTCTATTTAGAAGAAGTTTGTCGAGGCGTTCGCGTGTTTCGTCGACGAGGCGTTCCCAGACGGGGTTGCGTTCTTTGGAAGGCCCGAAAGAGAGGAGGGCAAGGGCTGCGTAGGCAAGACCGTTCTCCTGTGGCGGGTCGCGAAAGGCTTGGGCGGTGATGCAGCGAGCGGCGAGGTCTATGAGGTCCTTGCCGTCGAGAGTGGCCTCTCCTGTCGCGCGATAGAATTCACCGATTGCAAGGGCTGCGTGGCCTGGCTCGTCCAGGCGTGGCTCTTCGCCCTCGATAGGCGTGATGGTTCCATCTGGATTGATGGAATCCAAGTTGTGGCTGAGCATGGAACGAGCCATGTCAAGGCACTGTTCGGAGAAGCTATCCATATATTAAGGATTGGTGGGAGAGAACTGCCTCCTGTAGGTGGAGGGAAAAAATGGACTCTCTGTTTTTGCGGTTAACGTTCGCAGATCAAGCGATAAGTTGAAGAGGGAGGAATTATTCTCCAAATCGAATGAGTAGAGGGACGTGGAGGGCGGAGGATTAGGCGATAGCGAGTTGTTTATTTGATCAGATCGAGGAGTTCTTGGTTGGAATCGGTCTTAGCCATGCGGGTGAGCATCGTTTCGGCGGCGTCTTCGACTTTTTGCTGCACGAGGGCGCGTCGGAAAAAATGGATGGCTTCGAGCGTCTCTTCTTCGATGAGCAGCTCTTCGCGTCGGGTCCCGGATTGGGCGATGTTCATCGCGGGGTAGATGCGCATGTCGGCTACCTTGCGGTCGAGGACCATCTCCATGTTGCCGGTGCCTTTGAACTCTTGGAAAATCATATCGTCCATGCGACTGCCGGTTTCGATGAGAGCGGAAGCGACGATGGTGAGGCTGCCTTCTTCTTCGGTATTGCGGGCGGCTGCGAAAATCTGGCGCGGCTTTTCGAGGGCGCGAATATCGAGACCGCCGGACATGGTGCGGCCGGATTTCTTGGCGGAGTTATGAGCGCGGGC
>JBCCZW010000030.1:0-14787 GCA_039186805.1 Verrucomicrobiota bacterium | reverse complement strand
TCGATATCTAGCTCGTGGCAGGTGAAGTTCGCTTTGGCGTTGTAGGTCGCGAATTTTCGTTCTTTAGCGCCGTTGTAGAGATAGAATCCTCCGGGCTTGGATACGCGTTCGTTGAAGTTATCGAAGTGTGGAATGACTTCTTCGATTTTGTCGCGGATTAAAGAGTAATCTGATTCGTATGCGTCCCAGTCGACTCTCAGGTTTTTAGGGAGTGTGGCTCTGGCGATGCCGCAGATAATGGCAACTTCGCTTTTGAGCTTGTTTGAGGTGGGAGTGAGACGTCCTTCCGAAGCGGATACGACTCCCATAGAGTTTTCGACGGTTATCTTTTGGGGACCGGTTTTCTGGAGGTCGGTTTCGGAGCGACCAAGGCAGGGTAGGATCAAGGCTTGCCTGCCGGTGATCAAATGGCCGCGGTTGAGTTTAGTTGAAATCTGGACGGTGAGCTCCGTGTTTTGAAGCGCTTGGGCAGTGTAGTCGGTATCTGGTGACGCAGAGAGGAAGTTGCCGCCGAGGCTAAGGAAGAGCTTGCCTTCACCTGACCGCATGGCGCGGATGGCGTCTACGGCATGATGGCCGACCTTGCGGGGGGCTTTGAACTCGAAGACTTCGTCGAGCTTGGCGAGGAAGGATTCGGGCATGGCTTCGTAGATGCCCATGGTGCGGTCGCCTTGCACGTTGGAATGTCCACGGACTGGGCAGAGTCCGGCTCCGGGTTTGCCGATGGCTCCGCGGAGAAAGTGAATGTTGACGACTTCTTGGATGGTGGCGACGGCGTTGCGATGCTGGGTGAGGCCCATTGCCCAGCAGGTGATGATCTTTTCGCTGTTGATGATGAGCTCAGCGAGGTTCTCGATTTCTTTCTGGCTGACGCCGCTGAGGCGGGTGATTTCACTCCAGTCGACTTTAGCGATGTGGGTTTTATACCGCCCAAAGCCTGAGCCGTATTCGGAAATAAATGACGCGTCTATGGTAGATCCGTTTTGGGCGGCTTTATCAACGATGTATTTTGCGATACCTTGGAAGATGGCTTGGTCGCCGTTTGTCTTGGGGCAGATGAAGTGGTCGGCGATCGATGTTCTGCCGCCGAGAACTTGAGTGACGCGCTGAGGGTGGGCGAAGGCTTTGAGGCCGGCCTCTTGCAGGGGATTTATCGATACGATTTTTGCTCCATTCTCTTTGGCGATCTGGAGGGAGGAAAGCATACGTGGGTGGTTGGTGCCGGGATTTTGGCCGACTACGAGGATGAGCTCGGCTTGGTGAATATCGTCGAGGGAGACGGTGCCTTTGCCGATGCCGATAGTGTCCTTGAGAGCGATGCCGCTGGACTCGTGGCACATGTTGGAGCAGTCAGGGAGATTGTTGGTGCCGTAGAGTCGGGTGAAAAGTTGGTAGAGGAAAGCGGCCTCGTTGGAGGCGCGGCCGGAGGTGTAGAAGATGGCTTCGTTGGGGTCGTCGAAGGATTTTAGGGTGTCCCCTATGAGAGCGAAGGCGTCGTGCCAGTCGATGGGTTGATAGTGAGTGGCGCCTTCGTGGAGGACGAGGGGTTCGGCGATGCGGCCTTGTTGGTCATGCCAATAGTCGGATTGGGCGGCGAGCGCTTCGACGGAGTGCTTGGCGAAGAAGTCGCGGTCGATGAGGCGTCGGGTGGTTTCGGAGGCGATCGCTTTCGCCCCGTTTTCACAGAATTCGGTGGGAGAGCGATGATCGTCGGGGTCGGGCCATGCACAGGAAGGGCAGTCGAAGCCTCGCTTTTGGTTCAGTCGGGCAAGGGCGGCGGCGCCGCGCAGGGGACCGCTTTGCGCCATGACGTGCTTCATGGAATTAGTGACTGCTTTGAGGCCGCCAGCTTTTTCGGCAGGGTCCGTTCGTTTGAGATCTTCGAATTTTTCTGGCGTGTTAGAGTTTGGCATTATGAAAGGGATGTTGGGCAGTGCTTTTTTTTGGTCCGCAGATTGACGCAGATCTTTATGGTGGGCTCTGGAGGCTTAATGTTAAGGTGAAGATGGGCTTTGGAGGTTGGGCTCAGCGGCCGCCGGGGCCGACGCCCGTCCAAATGTTTGGCCGAGGGATTGCGATTGGAAACTAGGAAGGGATGAGGCGTTCGGGGTGGGTATAAGTGTTGAAGCGGTTAGTCTTTAGGAAGCCGATGAGGGTGATGTTGTATAGGCTGGCGAGCTCGACGGCTAGGCTGGAGGGGGCTCCGATGGCGGCGACTATGGGGCAGCCGAGCATGATGGCTTTTTGCATGAGGTCGTAGCCGACGCGTCCGCTAAGGAGGAGGAGGTGATGCTCCCAGCTGGTTTGGCCTTTGAGGACGGCTTTACCTGCGAGTTTATCGAGGGCGTTGTGACGTCCGACGTCTTCGGCCAGTTCCAGTAGATTGCCTTGGAGGTCGAAGCGACCCGAGGCGTGAAGGCCGCCAGTGCGGGCGAAAAGGGATTGTTCGTCGAAGAGGCGTTTTCCGAGGGAGAGGAGAAGGCTGGTGTTGAGGCAATTGGGAGTGACTGCGAGAGGTTCGGAGCGGAGGATTTTGAGGGATTCGAGGGCGGATTTGCCGCAGGCGCCGCAAGCTGAGCTTATGGGGAAGGAGCGTTTGTAGCGTTCGGAATCGACGGGAATATGATTTGCTAGCTCAATAATGACTCGCGTGGCGGGGAGGGTCGCTTCCGTCGCGGTCTTGAAGATGATGCCTTTGAGGTCGGCGGCTGAGGTGATGATCCCCTCGTTATAGAGGAAACCGGTGATGAGATTGCGGTCGTCACCGGGGGTACGCATTGCGATACCGAGGTCGATGAGGCCTTCGGCGGTTTTGAGTCCGATTTCGATGGGTTCCTCGACGACTAGCAGGTCGTCTCGCAGTGAGTCTTCTCCGTCGGCGTGGCGGAGAATTCGGGTGGAAACGCTTCCATCAATCTGCGTCTGAGGGGAATCGGACATGGTTCAGCGAGGCTGTTTAAGGGGGCCGGTGGAACCAAGTCGAAAAGCTTAAGAGGGACAAGCTTGGGAGGCGTTTTGACGGGATTGCACAATGGAGGGATTAGAATTTGAGAGGTTCGGCCCGAAGGTGGTGGGGCAAGAGGGGTGGCTCTGGTGGGTCTTATTGGAAGGGGCGTCGAACTTACGTTCTATGATGCCTTAGGTTTGGCTAGGCTGATCCGGGCATGAAAAAGCCCGGGGCCGCTGGGCGCCCGGGCTGGGAAATTAAATTTAGCTTGAGGAAGGACTTAGGCCTTCTTGTCCAAGCTCTTTTGGATCGCGGCTGCGATTTCTTGCTCGCTGTTAGACTTGGTGAACTTAGCGATTGGATGCTTTGTTTCCATGTCTACCAAGATAGCGAAACCGTACTTGCCGTCGTGCTCTGCGAATACTTTTTCAAGGCCGATTTTCTTGGCGAGATCAGCTGAGCTCTTATGGCCGATTGGGCAAGCCATGTCCATTTTCGCGAAAGCTACGTTCTTTCCGCCGAAGCTTTGAACGGCTGCAGTCACCTTTGGATCGAGATTTTTGCAAGAACCGCAGTTTTCAGAGTAGAAAACCATGGCTACGAGTTTTGCTTCAGAAGCGGCGCTGGCTGCGCAATCTGCTTTAGCTAGGTCGCAAGAACCTTCTGAACAGTCTGCTTTTGCTACAGTTGAGCAAGTGGTTGCGCATTCTTTCTCTTGGCCGGCATAGGCTGAGAATCCGAATGTTAGGAAGGCGATGCTAAGAGCTGCTAACTTTTTCATATTTAAGTAGTTATTTTATTTTACGAGTAATGAAGTTTATTCGAATCGGCGTCGCTCCCTTGGCGATTTACCGGCTCGCTGGTTGAACAACGGTTGGATTAAGGGAGTGTGTGCACGATTTTTGGTAAAAAGGCAATCTTCACCGGATTTTTGTCACTTGAAGGGATGTGAAGCGATCAGCTGTTTTATTTGGAGGCCCTTCAGTTTGCGCGATCCGATGCGGCGGGAAGATGGGGATTGCTATGGCTGTGGAGACCGGCATTGATGAGGTCGCTTATGTTGAGTCGATTAGCGAGCTTGGGAATCGGGGTCGTCTTTGCGACGGGTCTTTTTAGCGGTTGCGGAGAGAAAACGAGCGCAGAGCCGAGTGATGAGGTTTTTATCTTCGCTAGAGGCAGCGATGCGCAGAAGCTAGATCCGGCGGACGTGGAAGATGGTGAGTCGGTAAATACCCTGGCCCAGATTTGCGAAGGTCTCGTGCGCTTTAAGAGTGGGACTTCAGAGATCGAGCCTTGCTTAGCCGAGGCTTACACGATTTCGGAGGATGGGTTAAGGTATCGATTTAAGCTGCGGCCAGGAGTGGAGTTTCATGATGGCACGCCTCTGAATGCGGACACTGCGCTTTTTTCTTTTTTGAGGCAAATGAATGAGGAGCATCCTGGGCATTTGGAGGAGGCTTCGTTTTCGTATTGGAGATATCTGTATCAGGATATCGAGAAAGTGGAGAAGGTAAGCGATATGGAGATCGAGTTTCGGCTTAGGGAGCCGAACGCGTCTTTGATTTATTCGCTGGCGGTATTTCCGGCCTACTTGATTAGTCCCAAGGCTTTGGATACATATGGGGATGCGTTTCAAAGAAATCCGGTGGGGACGGGTCCCTATAGATTTGTTGAGTGGCGACCGGACGAGGCGATTTTGATGGAGCGCAATGACCTTTATTGGGGCGAGAAGCCGACAATGAAGCGTTTGGTGATGACTGTGGTACCCGACAATACGGTGCGTTTGCTGCAACTTAAGAAAGGGGCAATTCACGGAATGGATGGTTTGCAACCAGCGGAGATACCGGCTCTAGAGAATGACGAGACCGTAACGGTTTATCAGGATGTCGGACTAAACGTGGGATACTTGGTGTACAATCTGGATGTGGAACGTTTGGCGCGGAAGGAGGTTCGGGAGGCGATCGCATTGGCGATTGATAGGGATTCACTGGCGAAAGTCGGACTGAGCGGCGGAGGACGGGCGGCTAACTACCCGCTTCCCGTGGGATTTCTCGGGTATCCGGAAAATGAGGACGCGATCCCTTATGATCCGGAGCGAGCTAGGGAGTTAGTGGCGAGGAATGCGGATGCGTTTGAAGAGCCGATTCGCTTGAATGTAATGATCGATCCTCGTCCCTATTTTCCGGATCCGGTTTCGGTGGCTAGCTTTATTCAGGGAGAGCTTGAAAAGGTGGGAATAGAAGTGGATGTGGTCTCTAGCGATTTCAAGGCTCACCTGGATGATTTGCGCAATGGCGAGATCGAGTTGGGTTTGATCGGCTGGATTGGCGATAATGGGGATACGGATAATTTCCTGAGCGTCTTTTTTGCAAGTTGGGCGGCTGAGAAGGGTACTGCTACCAATTACAGTTTTTATCGAAACGATGAGATGGACGGCCTTTTGCGGGCGGGACGTCGGGAAACGGATATGGCCAAACGAGGAGAGATCTACGAGAGAGCTTTGGAATTGTGGAGAAGAGACTTGCCGATTTTGCCCTTAGTTCACGGCGACAACATCGTGGCTTTGAATTCTGGATACGAAGGATTTGAGTTGCAAAGGATCGCGGATCTCAGGCTGGGGTGGATTAGGCCTAGGTAGACGAAGAGTGCTGGGGTTTATCGGCAGGAAGGTAGCGTATCTGGGGTTTGTCTATTTGCTGGCGAGCGTAGCGATTTTCGCTGCGATGAAGTTGATTCCCGAAGATCCGCTGGTGGCCCGATACGGGAAGCATGTGCCTTTGGAGAAGATTGAGGCGGAGCGTGAGCGCTTGGGATTGGATCGTTCGCTTGGAGGTCAATTCTGGGAATTCCACATTCGATTTTGGTCGGGCGATTGGGAGAATAGCTTAAGAACGGGAAGACCTGCGGCGGAGGATCTGAGAAAGTATTTACCTGCGACGATTGAGCTGAGCGGCTTGGCGATGCTGTTTGGTGGAGGGGCGGGGATTGCGGTGGCGATGTATTCGCGAGTACGAGGCAATGAATTCTCGAAGAAGGCGGCGATGTCATTAGGCGGTATGGGTCTCATCGTGCCTATCTTCTGGATAGGGATTGTGATGTTGGTGATATTCGGCGTGTGGTTGGAGTGGTTTCCCATGGGTGGGCGTTTTGGTATGCTGGAAGCTCCACCGAAGGCCGTTACTGGCCTGTATCTGGTCGATTGTTTGCTGAGCGGGTCTTGGGGGAAGCTTGCGGAAGCGTTGTACTACCTTCTACTGCCGTCTTGCTGTTTAGCGGTCTATCCCATGGCGGGAGTGACGGCGATGCTTTACGCTCGCTTGAAAGAGCCGGAGGTTGATGCCTTATACGTTTCTCTGAGGTCTAAGGGCTACGGTAGTCTTCGAATTGTATTCGGCCACTTGTTACGCGTGGCAAGCGCTCCTGTGGTCACGGTTTTGGGTACGACCTTTGGCGGATTGCTGGGGGGCGCATTCTTGACGGAGACGGTTTTCTCGTGGCCTGGGATTGGGAGGTATATGGTTTCGTCGATCATCGAGCGAGATCTGTTCGTCGCTCAGTACTTATTGTTAATGTTGATCTTGTTGATCTTTTGCGTGGCGTTCTTTTCGGACGTTGTGGCGAAGGCCCTAGATCCCCGGGGAAAGGAAGGCGGGGACGAAAGGTGAAGCCATTTGTTTCCAAAAACTGGTTACAGATAGGAGCCTTCGCGGTAGCGATGCTGGGCTTTTTTGCGACTCCTTTTGATCCCTATGCTCAGGCTTTTCTGGATAAGAGCTTTTCGGGGGGCGAGTGGCCTCATTTGTTTGGGGTGGATAAATTGGGCAGAGATGCCTTGAGTAGAGTTTGGCTAGGAGCGGCTAATACTTTAAGTTATGCATTTGTGGCTAGCATGGGGACTCTGGCCCTCTCTGGTTTTTTGCTGTGGCTTGAGCGGGGGCGAAGTCGGGTTCTGTCCGAGGGCGTTCGAGCGGTGGTATCGTTAGGGGTGGGGTTTCCCGTGGTTCTTTTGGGCTTGTTGCTGATGGTTTTTATGGAGAGGGAGCCCGAAACTCTGATTTGGGCCATCAGCATTGCGACCGTTCCGCTCGCATTCAGGCAGTTGAGAGTGCTATGGATAGAGCAGGATAAGGCAGTTTACACGGAAGCAAGTCGGGCGGTGGGAGGGAGCTCATGGCATGTCCTGCGGTATAGCATTTGGCCAAATTTGCGTCCGCAGTTGCTTGAAATCTGGAAGCTTGTATTTGCGGTAGCGATACTTGAGCTCAGTTCGCTGAGTTTTTTAGGCTTGGGCGGAGATCCGCGTTGGGCGGAGTTGGGAGCGATTCTCGCGGATCAAAGGAAGAGTATGAATTTGCAGCCTATGCTGGTGTTTTGGCCAGGACTGGTTTTGAGCTTTCTGCTCTGGCAGACTCGCTTGCTGAGAGCGTGAAAAGGGGATTGTCCTCTTGCAATTGGACGAGGGCTTGCTGTGGTGTTTCGCGTTCCGATATTTGATGGATAGTTCAGGTCTCAACTCTAGAAATCAGAGCTTCCTCGCGCGTATCATGCCGAGGGCTTTTCTCTTGATCATTGTATCGATTAGCTTGTGGCATGTTAATCGTGGTGTTCTTCCGTTTGCCGGAGGCTCGGACTCCAGTGCCTACCTACATGAAGCTCGTCTGCTTTTGGAGGGACGACTGTTTGGCGATGTACGTCAGATTGGAGACATTCCCATAGAAGCATTGGCTAAAGGCGCCTATCAACCTCTCGGATTCTTGGTCCAGGAAGAGTACGCCAGACAATCACCTGCTTATCCGTTTGGATTTCCTCTATTCTTGGCCATGTTCGATTTGGTTTTAGAAACTGAGTTATCAGTTTGGGTCGCATTATTGGCAATAGCGGCTTTAACCCCTTTGGGGGTATACCTACTTTCGAGACGAATGGGCTTGAGGCCATGGTGGTCCCTGTTTGCGGTGACTATTACGATAGGGGGATCAGTTTACAATTTCATGGCATTCAATGCGATGTCGGATGTATATTGTACCTTGTTAGCTGTCTGGTGCGTCTGGGCAGCATTGAAAAGCGATAATCAACCGGCTTGGGGGTTCTTGGTTGGGTTTTTGCTTTCAGTTTTTGTTGTTACTCGAGTCTCGGCCGCCTTGTTTTTCTTACCGATAATCGCAGTGTATTGCGGCTGTAGACCGAATTATAAAAGATTCCTCTATACAATTCTTGGAGGCCTCCCAGGCATGGTATTTTTGTTTGGCGTTAATACTGTATTGTATGGTGGTCCGTTCGATACTGGTTACGTGGGGCATTTCGATTTGTTTAAGCTTGAGTATTTCGGAGAGACCATCCGCCATTTCGCTTATTGGCTTTGCGAGGATCTAAGCCCTTGGGTTTTGCTTGGGTTTCTTGTATCCGTCTTTTGGTTTCGTAAGTTTGGAATTACTTTGTGGGTGCTGTGGCTCTGGTCTGTGCCCATGATTACATTGTATTCGTTTTATGCTCATTCGAGCGACGATTGGTGGTTTCTTAGATTCATTCTTCCCTGTTTTCCTGCCTTGATCATCGCTTCCGTGTTGGTATGGCAGCAGATGTGTATTCGACTGGCAAAGAAGTTTCGGTGGTCCGTTCTCTCGGACGTCGCGGCTCTGGCGATGATGTTGGCAGTTTGGTTGTGGCAGCATGAATCTGGGAAGTACTTGTATCAAACGCGGCATCGTAGCGAGTGGGAATACATGCAGTTTAAAGAATGGGCGATGGAAAATTTAGACGACAATGATTTGATCGTCGCGATGCAGCTTAGCGGGACTGCTTACTACTACTTGCCGAATGCGTTGTTACGTTATGACTGGGTGAAGCCTGAGGATTGGCGAAGGGTGGTTGAGGAAGCTGCAGTAAAAGGGTTCGATGTGTATGCTCCCCTATTTCAGTTCGAATGGAAGGAGCAGGATGTATTGAATCAAAGGATACCCGGCGAGTGGAAGATTGAGGCCTCGTTCGATGACTTCCATCTATACAGGCTAAGTGTTTTGGAAAGCCTAGATCTCTGGGACGAATATTGGGCTCGACCTTAGTAAGTTGGACACATTGTAGTTGGATTTATGAAGCGTTCCATTGAAATTGGTAAATTTAAGAGTTATGGCTTCCCGCTACTTTACTCTGCGGCGATTCTATTTATTGCTTATAAATTTGCTACCTTTTATAATCCTGTAGTCGGATTTGCGTGGTTGCCTCAGTTTGGGGAGAGCTTTGAAGCGAGGCGAACTGATGAACTTCGCGCTACGGATTACCTAGTAACATCAAGGTATGGATATGATGGACAGTATTATGCGCAATTAGCTCTGTCGCCGACTTTGCAGGATGAAGGCTTGGAGGAGTCGGTTGATAATTTCAATTATCGAGCGAGAAGGATTTTTTTTTCATGGACTGCGTATGTGCTCGGCTTGGGCAACCCAGATTGGGTGATCCAGGTGTACAGTATTCAAAACGTGCTGTTTTGGTTTTTGTTTGCAGGGTTATTGTGGAGGTGGTTTCCTCCGAAATGTTGGCAAAATGCCGCTCGTTTTATCGGAATGTTGTTTGCTCCGGGTTTGGTTGTCAGCGCCAAAGCGGCTTTGTTGGATGGCCCCAGTTTATGTTTGATCGCTTTGGCTGCTTATTTCCTTGAAAAGGGAAGGATCGTAGCGGCTTGCTCTCTTTTGGGTGCTTCTGGCTTGGGAAGGGATTCGAGCGTGTTGTCTGCATCGATGATTACCCTTCCTAAGGGATGGAATTGGAGGGAGTGGGCCGCTTATGTTAGTAGGGGAATAGCGGTTATCGCTCCTTTGGCTTTCTGGATGGCGTACGTAAGCAGCGTTTCTAGTCAAATTGGTGGCAATACTGGAATTGGCGCGTTTAATTATCCGTTTTACAGCTGGTTCAAGGGACTAAAGGAGAATTTGGAGACTCTTTTCCAAAGTGGCTGGAAATCTTGGAATGCGGTCTACTTTTTGATGTTGTTTACACTGATGTTGCAGGCGCTCTACTTTGTATTTAGACCTGCATGGAAATCAATGTGGTGGAGGTTGGGCATTGTAAACGCGCTCTTGATGTTTGTGTTGGGCGATGCCGTTTGGGAAGGGAACCTAGGAGCGGTTGTGCGCGTTGTGTTACCTATGTGCTTGGCCTTCAATCTACTGGTCCCTCGCTCTAGATTCGGGTTTTGCTTAGTCCTGGTTGCGAATTCGCTTTGCGTTTTTTCTATTGTGGACATTGGTCGGACGATTTCGCCGGACCCTTATAATAGATTTGTCGAATCGAAACCCTATGGCTTGAACTTGGATTTGAAGACACGGCGTACTTTTGATCTGGAGTTTGAAAATGAGTGGTTCAATTTGGAGTGGAGATGGAAGGATTATTGGCGGTGGACTTCAAATGATGCTTCGATCAAGTATACGGTTCATGACTCGATTGGCTACAAGGGTAGACTTCGCTTCCAGCTTCGCGCTGATCAGTCGAGAAGTGTGGCCGTTTCGGTCAATGGTTCAGAAGCGATGGTGGTGGAATTGAATTTGGATGAACGGTCGGATTGGCTTCATATCGACTTGGACTTGGTCCCGGGGTTAAATGATATTCGGTTTTCTAGCGACCGTCCGGCAGATGAAGTCGAAGTTGGGTCTTCCGGAGATAAGTACTTTCTGAAGTTCGCTCTGTATAACTACTTTTTAGAAATTTTACCTCAAGATTAATTCTGGGACATGCTTTGGAAATATGAGTGAAATGTATCTCTTGCGATTAAAGTGCTGACAGTGCGGAAGTTTCTCTCAAGAGATGTGGGTTCTAGTTAAGATGATTGTGGATTTGGAAAGTGAAGAGAGCTTGAAAGACTGCGTTGAGGCGGATGACTATGTGGGTAAAGATTTGGAGGCCATGTCGTTCGCGATGAATTACCACAATTGGATTGTCGATGAGTTTCGGCCTTACATTCTTGGTTCCGTTGGGGAGATTGGGGCGGGTTCTGGTAATCTCTCTCGGCTGCTCTTGGATTCTAAGTTTGAGAACCTATATGCTTTCGAACCGGCTAGAAGCATGTATGCTTTGTTAGAGAAGCGATTTGAGAACCACTCAAATGTGAGGACTTATAATGCTTTCTTGGGTGAGAAACGGGCGGAGTTTAGGAGCTTTTTTGATACGTTGATTTACAATAACGTCATGGAGCATGTGGAGGATGATGCAGCCGAATTAGCGATCGATTTCGATTCGCTTAAACCTGGAGGACATATTTTATTTTTCGTACCTGCTTTAAGTTGGCTTTTTAGCGATTTCGACAAGAGTTTAGGGCACTTTCGGCGTTACCATAGAGAGCCTACGATAAAGTTGTTCGAGAATGCAGGGTTTGAAGTGCTGGATTCTAAGTATATGGATTTCCCAGGAATCTTCCCTTGGTATGTGTCTTTTCGTCTGTTGAGGCATAAGCTTTCCGCTGGGAAGGTCTCGCTTTATGATCGATTGGTTCCTTTTATTCGATTCGTAGAATCGAAGTTGCGGCCGCCGGTTGGAAAGAACCTCTTAGTTATCGGGAGAAAACCCGTTTGAGACTGGGGATCGTTTGATGTTTGCTAGGTCTTATTATCCGATTTATCCGGGAGATGAGCTGGCTGCAATTGATAGAATTCAGTCTCCTAAATCCCTGCCTCTAGCTCTTGGGAAATGCGTTCGCGGCGGAACTGATTGATGTAGAGGTCGTAGTAGTGGCCTCGGTTGGCGAGGAGTTCGGCGTGGGTGCCTTGTTCTTCGATTTCGCCCTTTTTGATCACTAGAATTTGGTCTGCGGATCTGATGGTAGACAATCGGTGGGCGATGACGAAGCTGATGCGGCCTTCGAAGACGTTGGCGAGTCCGTCTTGGATGAGCTTTTCGGTTTCGGTGTCGATTGAGGAAGTGGCTTCGTCCATTATAAAGATCTGCGGGTTGGCCAGAAGCGCGCGGGCGAATGAGATGAGTTGCTTCTCTCCGGTGGAGAGACGGGCTCCTCCTTCGCCGATCACCGTATCGTATCCATTCTCTAATTTCGTGATGAAATCGTGAGCGTTGGCGAGTTTAGCAGAAACCTCGATCTCGTCTTGGGTGGCGTCGAGTTTTCCGTAGCGGATATTGTCCGAAATGGATCCGTTGAAGAGGTGAGGCGTTTGCAGGACGATGCCTAGTTGCTCTTGGAGCCACGAGAGGCTGCGTTTTCGATAATCAGTGCCGTTTATTAGAAGCTCTCCGCCGGTTGGTTCGTAGAATCTGGATACGAGGCTGACGATGGTAGATTTGCCTCCGCCGGAAGGTCCGACGAGGGCTATGGTCTGACCGCGGCGGACGTTTAGGTTGAAGCCGTTGAGGATGGTTTCTTTTTCGTTATAAGAGAACTCTATGTCCTTGAATTCGATGGATTCGATGAGGTGAGGATAGCCGTCGTGAGCGGCGTTGGCGGGAAGCTTGGAAAGCGATTTGGACTTTTGGATCCTCGCTTTAACTTCGTCGGAATCGACGATTTGCGGATTGGTAGCGAGGAGTCCCATGACACGTTCGCCCGCAGCTTGGGCGCCTTGAAGTTCGGCGAGCACCATGGCGATTTGGTTGATAGGATGAAAGAATTGACCTGCGAAGCTGATGAAGGCGGTGAGTGTTCCGAGAGTGATCGCGCCCTGGAGAACGCTGGATCCGCCAAACCAAAGGGCGAGGCCTGAACCCACGCTACCGAGCGCGACGACCATCGGAAGATAGACTGCGCTTAGGAAGGCGCGCTTCACCGAAGCGGAGTACATGTCTTTCGACATCCCTTCGAATTCTCCGAGGTTCTTTTCTTCGCGACCGAGCGTTTTGGTGGTGCGAACGCCGGCGATGCCCTCCGAGTAAGCGGCAGTGATGCGGGCGTTGTGCTTTCTGATTTGCCGCGAGGTGATGAGCATCCGCTTGCGGAAGTAGGAGGATATGCCGATCAAGGGGATGACGGTGGAAAGCGTTATGAGGGCAAGCTTCCAGTCTAGCCAGAACATGACGACACTCATGGCGAGGACGAAGCACACGCCCCAAAGGATATCCAGTATGCCCCAAGCGATGATGCTTGAAAGACGATCGCAGTCTGCAGTGAGCCGAGAGATCAGCCAGCCCGTCGGCTGGGCGTCGTAGTAGGCGAATTCGAGTTCTTGGAGCCGTTTGAAGCAGTCTCTCTTAATATCGTAGGCGATGTGGTAGGAAATTCCTCCGGCGCATTGGATAAAGATGAGAACGCAGATCGAGAGCAGCAGCGTGATCGCGCTGTAGTAGACTGCGGGCTTCCAAAGGTGCTCGACGCCTAGATCCTTTTCGATGATCTCGACCGCCATTTTCGTGACGAGCGGGTACATTGACTCGATGATGGCGAGCAGTATGCCGAAGGATACTAATGGGATGAGGAGTCGCTTGTGGTTGAGCGCGAACTTGAAAATGCGTTTCCAGAGATCGAAATCGATCTTGTTGGCGAGTGCGTCTTCTTCTGGGTGTTTCATGTGAGAGGGTTTGGCGTTTAGCTTTGAGCGATTGGCGGAAAGTGTGATTGGGCGCTGGGTCATCGAGCTCACGCTCGATGCTACTTTTTGGGGCATCGGGACGCATGGGCTTGGCCCCTGCGTACCTTTCGCATCGTGAGCGAACCCTCCTGGTTCGGCGATGACTGGATCCTATTTGAGCCGGCGGATCCGAGCTTCGCCACGCTGTCGCGTTTGTTTTGTCTTCATTTTCCCTTTGTTGTTTTCCCTAGTGGCCTGTTGCCTGATAATTAGAAGTGGAATTGTGATGTGAAGTGGTGAATTTATGAGGCGATGGCTGATTCTTCTTCGAAGGATTGTTCTAGTTTGGTCTGTATGTCCCAGAGGCGCTTGTAGAGGCCCTCTTCCTTGGTGAGACTTTCGTGTGTACCCGTTTGAATGATACGGCCTTTTTCCATGACGATGATCTTGTCAGCGTGGGATAGAGTGGAGAGGCGGTGAGCGATGACGATGGTCGTGTGCTTGCCTCGACGCGTTTGGAGCGCGTCGATGATGGCGGCTTCGGTTTCGTTGTCGACGGCGCTGAGGGCATCATCGAGTAGAAGGACGGGCGGATTGCTGAGCAAAGCCCTCGAGATGGCCACGCGTTGGCGCTGTCCGCCGGAAAGGGTGATGCCTCTTTCGCCGATCTCGGTATCGTATCCATCGCTGAATCCTGTGATGGCTTCGTGGATACTAGCCATGCGGGCCGCTTTTTCAATGTCGTCATGGGTGGCCCCGGGGAAGCCGAAGCGAATGTTCTCCTTTATGGATCGCGAGTAGAGGAAGGGCTCTTGTAGGACGACACCGAACTGTTCGCGAAGCTGCGCGCGATCGAGCTTGGCGATGTCGATGCCATCTAAGTTGATGCTGCCTTCGTCTCGGTCGTAGAAGCGGAGGAGCAGGTTCATGAGCGTGGTTTTGCCGGCTCCGGAGGGACCGAGGATGGCGAGGGTTTCGCCTGGCTTGATTTCGAAGGAGATGTCTTCGACGGTAGGCGTCTCTTTGGAGTGGGCGAAGGATACGTTTTCGAAGGTGACGTGTCCGTCGGTGGGCGCTTCGAGTTTGATAGAGGCCTCGTCTGTCTTCGTTTCGACGGGCTGGTTGAGAATTTCATTGATGCGCCCGAGGGCAACGATGGCCTTTCCGAGGTCGGTTAGGATACGCCCCATCATGCGAACGGGCCAAAGCACCATGCCGAGTAGGGCAAGAAAGGCGAAGAGCGTTCCGATCGTTGTCGCGCCGTTGATTGCCATGTAGGTTCCGGTGACGAGGCAGATGCAGATTTGCGAAAGGGTGATGAAGTCGGAGGGCGCCCAGAAC
>JBCCZW010000029.1:0-14827 GCA_039186805.1 Verrucomicrobiota bacterium | reverse complement strand
GCGGAAATCTCCGCATCCTCGGGCATCGCAATATCCTGGATACGCTTCACATAGGCCAAGGTCTCGACCTCGGTTTTCAAATCCAAGATCTTCTTCGCTATTGCGCCAGCAGCGACCCGACCAATCGTTTCACGGGCCGATGACCGCCCCCCACCTTCCGGGTTTCTATGCCCATACTTCGTTTGATAGGTGTAGTCAGCATGAGAGGGGCGAAACTTCTCCTTCATCTCGCTGTAGGCTCCCGGGCGCGCATCCTTGTTGAAAACCAACATCGAAATCGGCGTCCCCGTCGTTTTGCCCTCATACAATCCAGATAAAATCTGAACCTGATCCGCCTCTTTCCGAGGCGTCACGATTTCACTCTGTCCCGGTCTGCGGCGATCCAACTCTATCTGGATATCCTCTTCAGATAGCGGTAGGTTTG
The DNA here is from genome assembly GCA_039186805.1 of Verrucomicrobiota bacterium. GTDB lineage: Bacteria > Verrucomicrobiota > Verrucomicrobiia > Opitutales > Opitutaceae > JBCCZW01. The sequence goes on along the minus strand of JBCCZW010000029.1, from coordinate 14,403 downwards.
GAGGACATCCATCGACGACCACGCCCACGCCTCCGCCATGACTTTCGCCCCAGGTACTAATTGTAAAAAGCTTGCCGAATATATTAGGCATCCGGGGACCCTACGACCGCGTCACTCCAAATCAAGCCTGTAGGAGTCAGGAGAGATGCCAGACCCACTACAAAACCCAAGCTCGCTTCCCCGGAGCGGCGGCATCCTGCCGCCGACGCCAAATGCGAACAAGTCGCTCGTACCGATCCTACACTTCTCTTAGCTCAATTCGTAAACCTGCCACCCAGAGTCCTAGTCCTAGATAGCCGGGTCAAACTCCGCTCCTGCTCCATTCTCGATCTGCTGGTTCATCCCCAGCGCTGGAGCCGCTTCCCTGCACTGGCCAATCGCCTTCGCCGGAACGCCTACCACCGTGCAATGCGGCTTCACATCCGAAAGCACCACGCTTCCGGCCCCTACCTTCGCGCCTTCGCCAATCCGGATATTGCCAAGCACCTTTGCGCCCGCCGCGATCAGTACGCCATTGCCAACCTTCGGGTGACGATCGCCGGATTCCTTGCCCGTACCGCCAAGCGTAACGTTGTGCAGCAACGAGACATCGTCGCCTACCACAGCCGTTTCACCGATTACAACGCCCGTCGCGTGGTCAATCAAAATGCCTTTTCCAATCGTCGCAGCCGGGTGGATATCCACTCCGTAGACCCTCGAAATGCGTCCCTGCAAATACAAAGCCAGAGTCTTTCGCTCCGCATACCAAAGGTTGTTAGCAAAGCGATAGGCCGTCAGAGCTTGGTAACCCTTGAAGAACAAAAACGGCGACAAATAGCCGGCCGCTGCCGGATCTCTCTGCTTAACGGCATCCAAGTCGTACAGAATCATTTCCCGCATACCCGCCTCCTCCTGCAGGATCTCCAAAAACAGATCCCGCAGCGTAATGCTCGGCAAAATGTCGTCGCTCAGCGTCGAGGCCAAGGTATAGCTCAACGCTGACTCGAAAGACTTCTGCCCCACTATTGTCTCCTGCAAATAAGCCACCAAAAGGCGTTCGTTCGCAGCAGCCTGCTCCGCTTCCTCTCTCAGCGAGAGCCAAATCTGGTCTTTGTTTTGTGTCATTTTCGCGGCGCCTCCCTATGCATCCTATGAGTTGCGAAAGAGACGCCTAACCTATCCCCAAAACCGCGACAACAAAAGAATGCATTGGCGTCCTTCGGAATTCCAAAACCAGCTCTTCAGCCAAACAGCATTTCGAATTCCGCGAAACCAAAAAAAGAACCCGCCACCAAACCCCCTCGCAGTTAGATCGTTCGGGGCGGTTCAACTCCTAATTCACCTCAAACAACTCGAATCGACAAGCGCCCTCAGCTCCCGCAACGCCCTCGATTATCACCGTGTAAACGCCCGGATCCAACTCAAGGTACAGCGCAGAATCATAAGACCCGCTCTCCAAAGCCGCTCCACCCAGCAACCTGGATACAGCTTCTAGCATCTCGACATCCCCCACACCCCAATCATCGTTTAAATTAATCAACTCTCTCCCTCTATAAAGTTTAATGAAAGGGTCCGCCAAAACCGTCACTCCCTGCTCCACACTTAAGCTGGGCCCAACCGCCCTCAGCAAAACGCGCTGCGGCTGAGTGCCATCGATTACGAATGTCTCCAACCCGCGTTCACCCACGCCCGAAACCCAGATTCGCTTCGACACGCTTTTCAAACGAGTCTCCTGGCTCTCCTCGGTGTCCGCGTAGAATATCTCCAACATAGCCAGACCTTCACCGCCATCCCGACCCGACAACTCGATCGCATAGCTGCCGGGGTCCAAAACCCGCAAAAAAGCGGCATCCTTGTCCGCCGCCAAAGAGCTCGCTCCAAGAATCTGACCCACTGAGACAATTTCCGCCGCATTCGACTCATCACGCCAGTTATCGAACACCGTTTCCTCAGCCGCTTCGTTTCTCAAAATCATCACTGGATCGATCAAAACCGCTTCCCTGCCGCTTCTCCACAAAGAAGGGCCCAATCCTTGAACCAGCACTTGCCTCGGACTTGTCCCGCCGATCTCAAACTCTGCCCTCAACGGACCTCCTTCCAAATCCACTCGCCCCAAAACGGTCGAATTCGAAATACGAGTATCCGATATCTGGATATGCTGAGTATTGCTCTCCGCCGCCCCTGAGCCGGTTTCAACCATTACGGAATAGCGACCGACACTCGCTTCGTCCAAACTGACGATTTCATAAGTAGTTCCGGTCGCTCCCGAAATCGCTGCGCCATTTCTCTTCCACTGATAGCTAGCGCCCTCCGCATTAGAAATCTCGGCAGCTAACACCATCCGCTCGCCCGACGCGCCGAAACGTTCGCTCAACACAAAGGCAGCTCCAGGAGAAGCCCCGCTCGCCGCAATATCGATCGTTACTAAACGTACGCCAGTCCCCTGATCATTCGTCGCAGTGAACTCTACGACAAACAAGCCCGCAGTCGTCGCGACTCCCGAGATCTCACCCGTCGCTGTATCCAAATTTAAACCACCCGGCAAACCATCCGCCGCAAACGAATCTACGATATTCGTAGTCGGAAGCGAAAAGCTCATCGACGCCCCAACCGTTCCGCTCAGCAAGCCCGGATCTCCAATCACGGGAGCCAAGCTCGTTCCATCCGCAAAGATAGCGCCCTCAACCCTAACCACGCCAAAGTCATGCCCAAAATTTCCCTTAAACCCATCCACCGCGATCAAATAAGTCTCACCCGCTTCAGCCTCGAACAAAACCAAACTCGTATTCGAACCGCCATCATCGTCGCTCTGACCAATCTCAACTAGATCGCCCACTTCATTCCCTCTGTAAACGCCCAACAAAGTATCGAAATCGCTACCCAGAGTGGAGACTGATGCATTGCCGCCAGTAGTCGCCGTCCACTCCCACCACAAAGAACGCCCTCCTTCATTGCCGCCATGATCCGGCTCGCTCGTTTCTTTTGTAGCGCGACTGTTGAAAGCCATATCCGAAAACTCATCACCCACAAAGCTTCGGGCGTTCCTCAACAAATCGTTCTCTCCATGAGTAATCGCCAACGCAATATCTCCAAAGCCTCCGTTCCACCCGTCGATCGCAATGACATAACGCCCGCCCTGAATAACAAACGCTTCCGCGATCTCGCTAGACCAACCCGGCCCGGAGTCATCGTCCGCATAAAGTTCCACCAACTCGCCAACCGAGGCTCCCTCGTAGATGCCCATCAACGTATCCAAACTGTTCGTAGACGCAGTCGTAAAAGTAACGTATCCAGTAACTGGGGACTCCCACTCCCACCATAACGAACGAGAAGGAACGCCCCCCGCATGATTCGGTTCTCCCACCTCAGCCGTGGCGCTCGCATTGTTCGCAGTGGCGACAAAGTCGATACCCTCAAGCAAAATCCGATCTGCAAACGAATCATTCTCCACGGCTTGCCCAATACTCAAACTAACGTTTCCCTCATCGCCCAGGAGTCCATCGACAGCAAAGTAATACTCTTCCCCCTCGACCGCCGCAAACTTCACGCTCGCTCCTCGCAAAGTCGCCAAGGATGAGCTCGGCTCGATCGCCTTGCCAATCAAAGAGAGACTATTCAAAGCAACCCCTTCGTAGACCGCCAAAACAGTAAAGAAGTCGCTGCCTGCCGAACTCACTTCCGCCTCGCCGCTCAACGGCGCCACCCATTTCCACCACACCGACTTCCCGCTTTCATTCGCGTCATGAGCCGGTTCGCCAACCTCCGTCGTCGCCGAAAGGTTCACCCCAGAAGTCTGCACTTGCGTACTTGCCACCAGCGTCGCCATCGAAAAATCGTCATTAATCGGTCTCGCCTCAAGATACGCAGCGAGAGACCTCGCGAAGTTCAACCTACCCCCCGTCCGACAACGACGCGCTAAACCCGGCAATACATCCACGGACGCATACAAGCGCGACAACAGGTCCTCAGTCGAATCACTCGGGTAAAGCTCCTTCAAGCAAGCTAACGTCCCTGAAACAAACGGCGTCGCCATCGACGTACCACTCAGAATCCGGTAGTCGCTATCCGATCCGTAATAGGTCGAATAAATCGCCACCCCAGGCGCGGCAATATCCACCGAATCCTCGCCAAAGTTAGCAAAACCCGGCATCTCGTCCTTCCGGTTGGTCGCCGTTACCGACACGATGCTCGGCAGATCATAAGACGCCGGATAGCTCTTAGAATCGTCGATATTCGAACTCTCATTCCCCGCTGCAGCGACAAAGATGATGCCATCATCGCCCGCCTCGGCAATCTTGGATCTCATCACCGCGTTAAATCCACTGCCTCCCCAACTATTGTTGATGATATCAGCGCCCATCGACCGGGCATAATCAATGCACTCGATCGCATCCGCATCAGTACCGTCACCGTTTTCGTCCAGAAATTTCAACGACATCAGCTGTACGTCCCAGACCAGTCCCGCGACGCCTACTCCATTGTCGCCCACCGCGCCCAAGATACCTGCCACGTGAGTCCCATGACCATGGTCGTCATTCGAATCGCCCGATCCATCGATCGCATTGATCCCATGCACATCGTCGATGTATCCATTATTGTCGTCGTCGATCCCATTACCCGGAATCTCATTCGCGTTCACCCACATGTTGCCTGCCAGGTCTTCATGCGAATGACGTATTCCCGAATCAATGACAGCCACCACGATGCTCGGAGCCGTCTTGATCGTATCCCATCCTTCTGCCGCATTAATATCCGCCCCCGCAACGCCTCCTAGTTGTCCCTCGTTCTTCAATCCCCACTGCGACAAGTTATCGAAAAGCGGGTCGTTCGCAGCAGTGGCAGAAGCCCTCCGTACATAGTTGTAAGAAATCGCCTCCACAGAACCAGACCTCTTCAAGGCTTCCATCGCTTTTTCAAGCTCAGCATCCTCTCCGAAACGAACTAACTTCGTCCTCGGAAACGTCTTGTAGCCCCTCAATGACTTAACCGTCTGAGCGCCCACCTCATCCTCGGCAAAACCAGTCACGCCCGAGTCGCGGAACTTAACCAGCAATTCCCCGCGAACAATCTCCTTTCCCCCTGGAGACAAGGTAAATTTCCCAGACTCAGACGCCAAAAGTCCACCCGAGCTGCAAGCTAGCATCAGGCAGTTAAGACAAAGTAAAAACTGTTTGCGAAGGGACAAAAAGAAACTCTCCAAACGATTGAACTCAGTGGATTAAATCGGCAGTTGCCTCCAAAAGTGAACACAATCCTAATTCCGCCACAATCTCTTCACTTTCAACTATTTACAATCTTCGCAACGAAACCTCAATCCGCCGCTAGGTCCAAAATTTCCAAAACCGAATGAAAACAAAACTCTGGCCCCTCTTTCCTGAGCGCCTTCTCAACGGTAAAGCCCCAAGTCACAGCCCCCACCCGGACACCTGCTTTGCGGCCGGCGTGAATGTCCCGAATTTCATCCCCCAGCAAAACGACCTCGTCCTTATCAAGCTTCTCCTTTCTTAAAAACTTCCTGACCCGCTTCGCCTTTCCGAATAGCGATACGCTGCACTCGAAATCATCGACCAACTCAACCAACTCCGACCCTAAAGCCATTCTCACCGCTTCCTCGGAATTCGACGTCAAAATCCCGATCTTAATCCCCTTCCCGCTCAGACCCCGGAGCATCTCTCCCACACCCTCGAAAAGCCTGACCTCAGCCATCCGCTTGTTCGCTTCCTTCCTTACGAAACGCGCGATCCAAGGGAGTTTCCACCTCGGGATTTCCAGCAAAGGAATCGCTTCCGCCGCCCCCAGAGTCCTGAGCTCATCGATATCCTCATCCTTGATCTCGCGAAAGCGGAACTTTCTCGCCGATTCATTCACGATATCCCTAAACAGCGGCAAGCTATCCGCCAGCGTCCCATCAAAGTCGAACAGTACCCACTTGCACTCCATTTCAATCAGCTCGGGTCACCTTCCTCGCTCAGTGTTTCGCCCAAGCCAATCTGTACCCGAATATCTGATACAATTTCGCAGCCCAGCAAGCCCACAATACAGTCATCCGCCCAAAAGCGATCCATGATCGTTCGGACAACGTTAAGCGTATCCACTAGAACCATTGACGTCCTCATCAACTGCATTGCCGACGACACTGCAGACTCGCCAAAGCGGCACAACACCGAAAATCCTTACAAGGCCGATCGTCCTCGCTTGTCGCCCGCCAGATGCCGCTGCATCTCCAAGTACATCGCATGATCCTCGCCAGAAAGCCCTTTCACGAACGCAGCCACTTCTTCTCGGTCCTCTTCGGGAAACATTGAGATACTGTACAATAACAAGTTACGCCGGATCACAAAGTCGTCGGCAAACACCTCGGAAATAAACAATGCCTGCTTAGAAAACCCGTTCTCGACTCCCATCTGGAATAACGCCCTTCGAGAAGCGCTTTCCTTCTTCTCATCGCTGTCGAACACCTCCATCCAACGCCTCGCTTTCGCTAAGTCCCTTTGTCCATACCAACTCACCGCCTCCCGAGCCACAAGCTCTTCAAATTCCGTCGAATCAATCGTCTTCTCCAATCTATCGAAAGCCGCATCGCCTTCTCTTTCCACCAAACGACTAGTGACCAATGAAACGCTTTTCTCGGTACCCAAATGCTCATTCTGCTCAACCCATTCCACCGCCGCATCAAGATCGCGACCCGCCAAACTCGAGACCAACTCTTCCACAATTACTAAATCGAGTCCCTCGTATCGAGAAATCGAATTCAAAATCGACCGCTCTCCAATTTCCGATGAAACCTGGGCAAATAAACCCGCCAACTCCCTCTTTCTCACCAAGTCCTCCAAAGCTGAAATCGTCTTCGCAACAGATAAAGAATTTTCGCTCAATACCATTGCGCCAAACATCCATTGCCCTGCATTGCTACGCCACGACAACTCATTCCCGCTTCCCTGATTATTCAGCCAATCCCAGGTCCACTCGGCATCGCTCGAAGCCATTCCCCTCACGAAAGCCCCCTCGACCGTTGACCTCTTATCCCTCTCCAGACTCTCCAAAAAAAAGCTGCTTCTCTCATACTCCCGCCGAGCCATCAGAAAGGCCAGTTTCTCAACCCACTCATCCCTCCCGCGAATCTCAAAGTCATCCCCCAGGACATGCTCCATCGCCCGCTCTTTCGCGCCAAATGGCAAACTGTCGAAGCCTTCCAATACCATCCCCAAACGCTCCTCAACACCTTCCTCTTCCAGCAAAGCCAACCAATCATTCAGCCGCTCGTCCTCCGATCTAGCTTCGTAACCAAAATGTGGATTCAACACATAAACGAACACCGTAGCTCCAATCGTCACAGCGATCGCCGTCCCGAAAAAACGCGCCCACTTTCCTGCATCTCTAAAGCTCATACCCCAATTCTCCTATTCCCAGCCTCCAACGCGCCTCGGTGAACCCCTTCGATCAAGAAGCGCTCAATCCCAATAAAATCCCTCCAATACTTATTCGCTAATCGCCAAAGGTCCCAACACTTCCACTTCCAAATCTTCGAACCACACCGAACCAGAACCGTCAGCTGACCAACCATAATTAATCGCCGCAGCTTCCTCGGCAACGTCGATAGTCAATTCGCTAAACGCTCTTCTCAAATCTCCCGGACTCGCGCGGCTCGCTCCCGTCTCGTATGCAAGAGAACTCCCAACGGAATCCTGCACACCCGCCCAAAGCTCTATGTCTTCAAGCAACTGGCCCGACCTCAAAATCGCCTTCAGTCTAATTTTCTGTCCTTTGTATATGGATACATCCAAAGTCCGCGTAGCCCGAGGAGCGTTAACTGGCTTCCACAAGGTGGCGCCCGCAGGTAGATCGCTCTCGATGAGGAAACTGTTGCCTTCAGGCGCGTTTCCATGAACTTGGAACAAGTCCATCCCCGATATCTTCGTCAAACGAATCAAGCGCTCAGCCTCGCTGAAGCCCTCCTGCTCGCCGGTCATCGCAAACATAAACGATGCGCCGAACATACCAATCGCCACGCATCCGAGAAACGGATTCCTCCGCTTTGGATTCGCAATCCTCACAATCCGCTCTTTCAACTCGCCCGACTTGCGGCTGCCCAATAAGCAAAGCGCTCCCGCCGGAGAAGCGCAACGCTCCGTCGAGTGCTCCGCCACCTGCAACAAGGTATAGCCATACTCTCGAGCCGTTTCAATGCACACGCTGTCCACGACGTCCTCGTCGCAAGCCTGTTCCATGGACGCCTTAAACTGCTTCAAGACGAACCAAACCAACGGGTTGTACCAGTGCATGTAGCAAATTAACAGCAATGCATGGTGCATGAACAGGTCCCCGCGACGGAAGTGTGTCAATTCATGCAAAAATACGCAACGCAGCTCCGACGCAGAAAGATCCTCAGCGCACTTCCGCGGCAGAACCACCCTAGGGTTGAAAATCCCCGCAATCCCCGGAGTTTTCACGTCATCGGATATCAGCAGAGGCACATTCGAATGAATCCCATACCGACGTCGCGTGTCCTTGAACAACTCATACAACTCGCCCTCATGCAACTTGTCGGCTTTCTTAAAGAAGCGATGCAGACGAAGAACATTCAAGGCTAGGTGAACGCTCATCGCAATCGCCCCCAAAGCCCAAATAAAAACCAAAGCATTCTCCCACGAAATGCCTATCTTCGTCGCAATAAAGAGATCATCCTGATCCTGCCAAACCGGCAAAAGCGTCTCGCCCAATCCCGCATCCACTACGCCCTGCCGAATCGCGTTCGTCCAAGAAGAGGGCTGAATGCTCTCATGCCAATTGAAGATGCTGCTGCTATGAGGGAGCGAAAAAGGGATGGCCAAACGAACGAGCAAGAGAGCCCAAGCCCAACACAAAAGGCGAGGTGACAAAATTTTCTTCAACAGCGGAGTTGCCAGTAAAAGAAGAAAGGCCAGGAGCGCGAACCTTAACGATGCATCCCAATAGGCCCAAAAGAGATCTGCCATATCACTTGTCTTTCCTTTCCAAGAGTTGCTTCAATTCGGCAACATCCTCGTCAGACAAGTCTTCAGTTTCAAGAAAATGAAGCATCATGGGAGCGACCTTACCGCGGAAAACCTTGCTCAAGAAATGGCTTCCCTCCACACGGCGGCATTCACCTTCGCTCAATAAGGATCGATACACATTCGCCCGACCTTCTCGCTGCGATGAGACGATGCCCTTCGCTTCCAAACGAGCGAGAAAGGTATTCACCGTCTTTTGCTTCCACTGTTCATGGGGTAAGCGCTCCAATACATCAACCGCCGTCATGGGTTCATGATCCCACAACACTTTCATTACCTCCCACTCCGAATCTGATATTTTGGGGCCTTTCGTCATTTCTTACAAAAGTATGCAGCAATAGACTACAATCGTAGTATAATGTCAAGAGACGAAACAAATAACTTAGCCGGTAGGGTCCCAGCTTCGCCCCATACCTCGCACTCCACCCCAATTTCTTTCCCACTAAGTACCCAACCCAGCCGGTAGCCTACGGTTCACGAGAGACCCCGTTACCCAAATGCTCCTGCGAACAATGAATACTTCGTAACCAAAGAATGGGTACATACGGAGAATTATATGCTCAGCTCTTCAGCTCGTTCACTAATTCGGAAATCGTCGATTTCGCATCACCGTATATCATACGCGTGTTTTCCATTGTGAATAGCTTATTCACTAAGCCCGAGAAGCCCTTGCCCTGTCCACGCTTTAAGACGAAAACCGTTTTCGCCAAATGGGCATCGATTATGGGCATTCCATAAATAGGGCTGCTTTCATCCGTAGCCGCCGCAGGATTCACAACGTCGTTCGCTCCAATCACAATCGCCACGTCCACCGTCGGCATCAAAGGATTTACCGTATCCATTTCCAAGAGCTTCTCGTATTCGACGTCGGCTTCCGCCAATAGAACATTCATGTGTCCCGGCATCCGCCCCGCCACCGGGTGAATCGCGAAATTCGCTTCCGCTCCATTCTCTTCCAGCAGTTCCGCTAACTCTTTTACGACATGCTGAGCCTGCGCTACCGCCATTCCGTATCCAGGAATGAATACGACTGAACTCGCCGCCTCCAAGACGTAAAACGCATCTTCAACGCTTATGGCCTTGGGCTCCGCTTCCTCATCATCGCCACCCCCGCCGCTGGCCGCGCCGAACCCGCTGAAAAGTACATTCCCGAGCGTCCGATTCATCGCCTTACACATAATGACCGTCAGAATTAGGCCACTTGCTCCGACCAAACAACCCGCCACAATCAAGACATTGTTCCCAATCACAAAACCGGCTGCGGACGCCGCTAAGCCAGAGCAGCTATTCAAAAGCGAAATCACCACCGGCATATCGCCGCCGCCAATCGGCATCACCGCCAAGAATCCAAAAATCAATGACAGAACAATCCCCGCGATAAGGAGCTGATACCCCAAACCCAAATCATCCTTCCAAGCAAAGACGACCCCAACCAAAAGGATCGCAACAAAGAACAAGAGATTCAAAGCCTTCTGTCCCCCAAAAACGAGAGCTCTCCCCGAGAGTTTGCCAGATAGTTTACCGTAAGCATACAAGCTACCGGTAAAGGTCACGCCGCCAATCAGCATCGTAAGGTAAATTACAAAGGAACTAAAATAGGCAGGCGTGCCCATACCTGCCACGTACAGACCCCAGCCCATCGCTTTGATCTTCTCATACTCCGCCCAAGCGACAAACAAACTCGCCATGCCACCGAAACCATTAAACAACGCAACCAATTCCGGCATCGCCGTCATCTTTACAAGTCGAGCCGCCGTCGCTCCCACCAAAGCTCCCAAAATCAATCCGCCCGCAATCCAAGTATAGTCCAGCCCCTGCTCCAGCAAAGTGACCACCACCGCCACCAACATACCGATCCCTGAAATGATGTTGCCGCGGCGAGCCGTCTCCGCAGAACCCAACATCTTAATTCCGAATACGAACAGAGTCGCCGAAACGACATACGCCAAATTTATCAAGCTTTCCGCTTCCATGATGCTCCGCTACTTATCTTTCCTTTTGAACATCTGCAACATACGATCGGTGACCATATAGCCCCCCACCACATTGATCGTCGCGAAGATCAAAGCCAACAAGCCGAGGACCTTCCCCATCTCGCCGCCCGTTTCATTAGAAATCGCCAAGATTGCGCCGACAATCGTTATCCCAGAGATCGCATTCGCTCCCGACATCAGCGGCGTATGCAGCTGAGACGGCACCTTGGAAATCAGCTCCAAGCCCAAGAAGGCGGCCAGAACGAATATGAAGAACAACAATACTAAATCCACGATATTTCCTTTCCTTGGGCGCTAGGCCTTAAATCTTTCATGAACAATACAGCCATCATTTGTAATAACGCAGCCCTTTAGAATTTCATCGCCGAAATCCAACTGAATAGACTTCTTCTCGTCGTCCCAAAAGTGATCGATAAAGTTGTACAGGTTTGCTGAATACATCTGAGTGGCATGAGCTGCCACTCGACCCTCCAGAGAGCCAATCCCAATGATCCGCACCCCATTCTCCCGTACAACCTCTTCATCTAATTTGGAGCCCGCCACATTGCCGCCTGACTCCACCGCCAGATCCACCACTACGCTTCCATGCCGCATGCCATCCAACATCTGCTTGCTCACAATCTCCGGCGCCGGACGTCCGAACAGCTTCGCCGTCGTGATCACAATGTCAGACATCGCGCAAACCTTCGCCATACCCGCTTTTTGCATTTCCAATTGCTCCGAGGTCAGCTCTTTCGCGTAACCTTGATCGGTCTGCCCCATCTCCCCCAAGTCTATCTTCACGAACTTCGCTCCTAAAGACTTCACCTGCTCCTCTACAACGGGACGTGTATCGAAAGCTTCAACACGAGCGCCCAAACGCTTAGCCGTCGCAATCGCCTGCAAACCCGCTACGCCCACGCCAATAACGAAAACTCGCGAAGGAGAAATCGTTCCCGCTGGCGTCATCATCATCGGCAGAATCCGATTCAACCTCTCCGCGGCTTTGACCACTGCAAAATATCCAGCAAGATTCGCTTGAGAACTGAGCGCGTCCATTTTCTGGGCCAAAGTTGTTCGCGGTATCATTTCCATACTTACAGCCGTCACGTCAGCTGTGGAAAACGCATCGATCAAATCCTTCTCATTGAACGGATCCAAAAAGCTGATGTGCAAGCTGCCCCTCTTTAATCTCGATACCTCCTGAATCGCCGGTTTCCGCACCCGCAAAACAACATCAGCCTCGGCCAATTCAGCCTCACGATCTTCAACGACAGTAGCTCCCGCTTCCTCGTACTGTTCGTGGGAGCAATAACTCGCTAAACCCGCTCCTGATTCGACGTATACAGAGATACCTTTTTCAACGAGCTTTCTCACCGAGGCCGGATCCAAAGCCACGCGACTCTCACTTTCAAACGTCTCAGAGGGTACGAAAACGCGCATATCGAAAGAGTTTCAACGGATGATACTAAAATCAAACCCTAAAATCTCTATGAGGTCATTTACCTAATTAAGTGCGTATCTGATCTTCCGATACAATCAAATTACCGACTAATGCAATAATCAGCCGGCTTCTCTCGAACCGCCCCAGTCAAAAAGCTAAGGCCTAGATTAAAAAACACTAATGCTTTCCCCCACGGCCCTGAATTATAAGGAAAACCTTTTTATAGAACCCAACTCATGCACTTCCAAAACATTCCATAAATGCTTATAATAGAGAACTTTAAGTCTATCACCAATTCACCTAAGGGAATGCCTCACGCATATGATTTTAAAACCCTCAAGACTTCTTTCCCGCTAATGATATAACCGCAATTTTGTCAGTTTTTTAGCAATTGACGGTAGCAATCACCTTCCTACACAACCGCCCCTCAAGCTTCATCCAAACTCGATTTTATCCAATTATGAAAACGAACTTTAAGCAGCAAATTGCGACAGTCATAGCGATGATCGCCATAACGTCGATCAGCTGGGGCCAGCTATCGATCGTTGATGACGGTACCAAAGCTACCATAACAATCGATTTCGATGATTTCTCGAGATCGTCGGGAGAAGTCCTGTCCCAAGCGGAAATCAATGACCTTTACAATCTGTTTGGCGTTAACTTCAGTTTCAGTCGAAATCGGAATCCAAACAATACCAATAGCTTGAGACAAAATACTGGATTCGGTAACGAGGTAACTATCTTTGATACCTTTGACCCTACAGGAGGTGACGGCGATCTAAAGACGCCTGGGGCCGGAATAGGCAATGCCATCGCCGACTGGGACAATAACGGGGCAGATAAATACATCTTCAGAACCGAAAACCCGGGAAACGAATCAAACTACGGAGCAGGCGACGTTTTAATTATACAGGAGACCGACTCTAACAACAATTTGAGAAGCACTCCCGATGACGAAGCCCGGGGCGGCAAGATTCGCGTTACATTCGATCAAAATCTCTTTGAAGACGGCGTCACCTTCGAAGCATTCGGCATCCTGGACATCGACGACCGAGGAGGAGACCCAAACAAGAAGAGCTTCGCAAAATTCTTTGACGAAAATGGTCGGATCAACGGCAGGAATCAGACCTTCGCTGAGCTCGGCGACGGCAGCTACCAGGAATTTGACTACTCCAATGACCCAATCGAAAACGTGTTAAGAGCAGACTTCAACTTTTACAGCTCAGGCGCTCTTTCAGGGATCCGCTTTTCGGTACCTAGCAGTCAGAATCCAATTCCTGAACCCTCAACCTACGGACTCATCGGAGCGGGTCTCCTTGGCGGACTCATCGCTTTCCGACGCATCAAAAAGTCGAAAACGAATAAGACCGCCTAGAGACATCACTCTATACCCACTGTTTTCACATCAAAGCTCGAACCAAAGCCGGTTCGAGCTTTTTACGGCCGGCCAACTTAGAACCAACCTACTTCGTGTACTCATTCACGAATTCCAGCTCCAAGCGCTCCACCGAAGACGGAATCGATTCCTTCACGATCAACCTCACAAACTGAGCGTCCATGTTCCCCACTTTCTTATCGAAGTCCTTTCGGAAAACTCGCTTTTGCTGAACCCAAGAAGGTTCAGGCTCCGCCTCTTCCCCTTCGCTCGAAACCTCGCCCTCCTCGCCTTCTTCTTCATCCAATGGATCATAGCCGCGTAACTCCAAGCGAGCCACCGGCTTTACCAAGCTCTTATTCCCTGTAGCTAGCCGACAAGTGATCAGCCAACCATCCTCCCGTTCATGCCATTTCACCGCCTGCACGCGACACGGCTTGCTCGCAATCACCTCAAATGGCAGGGGTGCTTGAGCTTCACCCCAAACGCAACAGACCCCCAATATACCCATTAGTCCGAAAAACAGCTTTCTCATGAGAACCTCCAATACTCTACTTTTCCACTTCGACTGTCACATCAACCATTAGATCCGAAGCAATC
>JBCCZW010000028.1:0-15076 GCA_039186805.1 Verrucomicrobiota bacterium | reverse complement strand
TTGGATACGGACTAGCCAATTCGTCGGACTCACTTCATTCGCCAAGTTCGTGCAATGCTTCAAGTGAGCCGGCAGAATGAGCTTCGATTCCACCAAAGAGAAGAAAAGGACCGGAATGACTACAATCGGAATCTGCTTGAAGAAATTTCCCCGCAGCCCGGTCATTACGGCCAATGGGTAGAAAGCGACCATCGTAGTCAAGACGCCGAAAATAACAGGAATCGCCACCTCTTGCGTTCCTTTGATCGACGCCAGCATAGACCCCGAACCTCGCTGCATATGCTGATAAACGTTCTCCCCTGTAACGATCGCATCATCGACCACGATCCCCAAAACTAGGATAAACCCAAAGAGAGTAATCAAATTCAATGAGACCCCCATAATCGGCAGCAAGAAAAACGCTCCGGCAAACGCGATCGGAATGCCAAGCGCTACCCAAAACGCCAATACAGGTCTCAAAAAGAGCGAAAGGATCCCGATCACCAGGCAAAAGCCCATAATCGCGCTTCCCTTCAATGTATCCAAGCGAGCCTTGATCCGAGCGGAATCATCCTGCCAATAAGAAAGCTCAATCCCTGTCGGCAAAAGCCCCTTCTTCTCATCAATGTAAGCCTTTATCTCGTCTCCCAAATCGATAGCGCTCTGATCCCCCGTTCTGAATACATCGATCGCAATCGCTCTATTACCGTTATACTTCGAGATAATCGGCATCTCATCGAATCCGTCTTGAACCATTGCCAGGTCCGCCAAAGTAATCCGGGTGCCATCCTCGCGAGTCACCACTGGAATTTCCTCAAATTCTGTCTGCGTGTAAGCCTGCTGGGAAGTTCTCAAAAGTATATTGCCTCCTTCCGACTTGATGCTGCCCGCAGACAGATCGATCGAATGAGAACGGACGGCTCGAACCACCTGATCGAAGCTCAAACCATACTCTTGTAGTGTATCTTCCGATACCTCGATCGCGATCTCGTAAGGCCTCACAGCTTTAAGTGAGGTCAGGGTCACGTTCTCCAGATTGGAGATCTCATCGCGAATGTCCTCGCCGAGACTCTTCATATCACCCTCGCTCAAATCGCCCGCGACCACCACCGTGATCACCCGCTCTTGTATGCCCGCGAGATTGATCTGAGGCCTCTCCGCTTCGATCGGAAACGTTCGGATCGTATCTACCCGATTCTTCACCTCGTCCAACGCCCGATTGATATCGTAATTATCGTCAATCGTAACCGAGACCGTACCCGAGCTAGAAGAGGCCCGCGCTTCAATTTCCGTCACGCCCTCGATATCGTAAAGCGCTTCTTCCAAACGCAGAACGATCGCCTCTTCAATTTCGGTCGGCGTCGAACCTCGATATTGTACCTGCACCGAAATCGTTCTCGACGGATAGTCGGGGAACTCCTGCAGAATAATCTTGTTGGTGGCTGAATATATGCCAGTGCCTACGATCGCCACCATGAGGATGTTCGCGGCTACACTGTTGCGGGTAAACCATTCGATGAGTCGATGCATAATAAACTCTCCCTGCTAGAACTTAATATTGGGCGCTCTTCATGAGCTTAAGAAAACGTTGTATAACTGAAACAAATACAGGTCGCGAAACCTGGAAACTCGGAACTAGAATCCTCTAGCTCCCCCTCCACCGCCGCCACCCGGACGACGACCACCGCCGCGGGCCGGCAGCTCCACGCCATTAGCTTCCGCCCACTCGCGAACCTCGCCCATAATAGGACGCATCTGCGCAAAGTCGCCGGACTCCTTTACCCCCAAAAGCTTAGCTTTGAGGTCTTCAGGCAAACTCTCTCCAGCCGCTGTAATGATTCCGTCAATACGGTCTCCAATACTGCCGCCTGGGCCGCCTGCCGGGGGTCTCGGCGGGCGAGCTCTAGGCTCTTCATCTTCATCGGGAGCTTCCGCCAACAGAATATCCCCCGTTTCATCCTTCGCATTAACCGGCCAGCCTTCCAAGGCATAAGGCACTTCCGTCAAGCATAGGCGATCGCCGGGCGCCAATCCTTTATCAACCACGATCACATCATCAGTCTGCCAAGCGATGCTCACTCGCCTGCGCGCTAGATAATTCTCTTTATCTACCAACAAAACGAATACGTTCTCGCGAAGTAGTTTCCTGGGAATTACATACACATCCTCCAAGGTTTTGCCCTGTATCTCTGCAGTAACGAAAGAACCCACCTTAAGCGGAGGCCTTCCATCTTCCGTACGTCCGTAAGGGTTACGCACCTGAGCCACCACGAAATACTGCCGCGTGCGGGTATCCACAGAACCCTCAGCTCGCACAATACGGCCGCGCCAAGTGTGCGTCTCGCCTCCCACCGTCGAAGTCAAGCTAACCAGCGGCCCTTCCTGGAAAGTCGGATTCTCTCCGCGGTAAACCGAAGGCAAATTCAAAAAAGCGAACTGAGAGGCCGTCAGCGGCAGTCGCACTTCCGCGAAGTCCACCGCATAAATTCTAGCTAACTGATTTCCGGGAGAAATGTACTGCCCGACATCTACGTTTTTCGAGAGCACCCGCCCGGCAAACGGAGCGCGGATATTCGTACGTTCCAAATTCCGCTGCGCATTCTCTACCCGAGCCCTAGCAGACGCCGCGGACGCTTTGGCCTGCCTAATCTGTGGTTCTCGAAGCGTCAGAGAATTCGCCTCTTCTCCAGGGTTAATCTTCTCCCAATCAGTCTTCGCCTGGTCATAGCGAGCTTGCTCTTCGAGCAGTCGTAATTCCGCTTGGGCATACGCCGCCTCGGCGACCACCAACTCCGTCTCATAATCGCTTGCATCGATTTCCAGCAAGACATCTCCCTCTTCAAAGAAAGCCCCCTCACGGAAATTCGGAGAAATATTCACGATTCGACCACGCACCTCCGGGATTAAGGTACTGGTTGTACGAGCTCGCACGGTTCCCTGCGACTCGAGCGTGATAGGATAGGATTCACCCTTAAGCGGGCGAGCCACTACTTCCGGAGTAGTCGCGAAATTCGGCCGCTGACGGGGAGGCGCAGCCGTATCCACAAGATACTTATAAACAAAAGCAGCTCCGCCGATCAAAACGATAGGAATGAATATTTGGAGGATTAGTTTCATGATGGGTTTAAGAAGAAATCTCTAGTTGTCGGTTTCGGATTCGAAATCGAAGCCCCCGCCTAGGGCCAGATAGAGGTCGATGCGACCCTGTATTCGCTGATTCGATACTTGAATGAAAGAACGTTGAGCGGATATCGAACGCCGCACCGCATCCAAGGCCGTCGTAATATCCGACAAACCTCTTCCATACTGCTCCCAAGCAAGTTCCTCGGCCGCCACAGATTCATCGCGGGCAACTTTTTGGAATTCGTAGTCGCGAGCAAAAGAATCCTGATTCGCCAAGGCATTCTCAACCTCGCGGAACGCAGTAAGCGCCGTGTTCGCAAAGTCGGCTAAAGACTGCTCGTAGTTGGCCTTCGCCCGTTTTGCCGAAGCGCTCAAGCGCCTGCCCTGAAAAACGGGTACCGAGACATCCAAACGTTTGGACCAGGTTCTAAAATCCATCAACTCGAACAAATCTTCCCTTTCTCCCACTCGCGTACCTCTGGAAAGCGTAGTGGAAATATTGGGCAGAAAAGCCTTCTTGGCTTCGAACTTTCTTTGTTCCAATGCTGCTAGATCCCTTTCCGCCGCAAGAACGTCTGGACGCCGCAGCAATAAATCCGTCGGCAAGCCCGCCGGTACCGAGCCCTTTATCTCGGGAAGCTCAGAAGCTATCTTCAATTCCTTCGCAGGATAGCGCCCCAACAATGTTTCCAAATTGCGAATCGCTGCATCCCTCGCTCTCAAGCGAGTTTCGAGAGTGCTTTCATTGGAAGCGACGTTCGCGCGCAAAAGTCTCACGTCGAGGGCGCGGGCAATTCCTCTCTTGAAATTCTCTTCGACTATTTCCGAACTGGACCTGATTGACTCGAGAGTCTGATGCGCCAACTCGTGCTGCTGGCTGGCCTCGATCGCAGCATACCAAGCCTTTGCCGTACGACCGGCAATAGATAGGCGAGTTGCCCGGTATTCCGCCATCGAAGACTCTGCGTCAGCCAAATCGCCTCGGTAGCCATTCCTGACCCTTCCCCAAAGATCGATCTCCCAATTAAAGCGTCCATTCAGCGAATAATTCTTGTTGAGATTTCGAGCTCTCTGCAAACCGTCCGCCGAACTCGACCGCGATTCGCTAACCCCAGTCGTGGCGTTCAAAGTCGGCCAGATACCGGACTGCGCTACAACGGTCCCCGCAATCTGGGACTCCAAGCGAGCTTCCGCAGCCTGCAAGTTGTAGTTATGCTCCAACGCCTCCCGCAAGATCGACTCCAGCATAGGGTCGTTGAAATCAGCCATCCATTGCATCGGCTGAAAATCGCCGGCAGTCGATTCAGAAGCCCATGCGGACGGGGCTTCCACCGAAAGCTTGTCCATTTGACTCTTCGGCGGAGAGATGCATCCCGCCAAAACCATGGCTCCAGCTACTAAACAACTAGCGCCCACCCTACTATCGATTCTCTTGATCAGCCTTAAATCCATCTGGGAGGAGTATCTATTTTGAGTATTTCGTCACCTCTAGCGACGACACGTTTTTTTACCGAGTTACAAAAATTCAAACGATCATTTGCACTCGCTTGAACTCGAAATGCGTCTTTCTAAGGGAACCTGTAGTTTAGTCCTTGCAAGTATTAAAGCAAACGTTTGATTCACTTGATGGTTTAAACTTCCAGTGACTGAAACGCGGACGAAGATCTTGGAAACGGCAGTCGTCCTGTTCGCCGAAAAAGGCTATGCAGGGACATCTATTCGCGAACTTACCCGAGCCGCAGGCGTAAACATAGCCGCCATCAACTATCACTTCGGAGGCAAGAAGGAACTCTTCCAAGAAATGATCCGCAACAGGGTCGAACCGATGAATCGCGAACGCATCCGCCTCCTCGACGAAGCTCAATCCAAATCCCCGGAAAAGCCGATTCCTCTTGCGAAGATCGTATCCTTCATGGTTCGGCCCTTTTTTACCCATGTCCTTAAAGATGGGACCAACGGATTCCACTTCATGAAGGCCGTCGGAAAAGCCTTCGACGACGAACCAGAAATGACTCGCGAACTTCAAAACGGAATCCAAAAGGAATTCTTCCAGCGTTACGGAGACGCCATCTCTAGAGCTTGCGGCAATCCCCCGCACGAGAAAATCACCTACGCATTTCACTTCACGATCGCTACGGTTATCGGATCGCTACGCCATCATGCGCGACTCAAAGTCCTTTCGCGAGGAGAAGTCGATTTAGACGACAGAGAACGTATTATTCAGCACCTCATCGCTTATATCAATGGAGGCATTCGCGCCGTGCTGAAAGTAAAGTAGACGCCAAGAGCCTCGAAAAGAAAATGACCCAAAAACAATTAGGGAATTTAATGACGAAAGGCAGAGATCGATTAGCATCGACAATCCTTTCAAATCGAAGCTCCAAGCTCGCTCGCGGTCCATCCGGGACCAGAGCAACGCGACTCATGAGAAGCTCATTAGAAAAATTCCATGCGAGCGTAACCGCTAAACGAATTCAGCTGTAGTAGCGAAGTCGACCCCAAAAAACACAAGATGACATACACTAGAGGAGGCGCTATCATTGCCCTAGCGGCAACGGTCTTTAGCGGATGCACGAATACCCGCTTGCCAGACCAATCCCAAAACGCGGATGCGCCCGATCAGTCTACCTGGATCAACGCGCCTTCTTCCAACGCTTCAGTGGATGGCGCCTGGATACAGTCCTTTGACGACGCCACCCTAAATGACTTAGTGGCCGAGGCGCTCGAAAAGAACTTCCAACTCAATTCTGCAGATGCCCGCGCGAGCGCTGCAAAAGCGGATGCCGCCATCGCATCCTCAAGCCGATTTCCCTTTATCAATCTAAGCCTCAGCTCCGGAAGGCAGAAGTCCCGATTCATCAACCTAGATATTCCAGGTCTCGGAGCTACCACTACCGAAAGTCATAACTTCTCACTCGGCGCGCAATGGGAAATCGACCTTTGGGGCAAGCTCGCCCTAAACGCCGCCTCAGCTCGCGCCCAAGCCGATATCTCGGAGCAAGAATTTGAAGCCCTCAAGATTTCCCTTTCCGCCCAAGTGACCCGGGCATGGTTCGACGCCATAGAAGCGAATCAGCAACTTACCCTCGCCCTCGATACCGTCGACGCCTTCGACTCCCAACTTTCCGCCCTCGAAAAACGCTACCAACGTGGCCTCATCTCAGGTTTTGATCTCCGCCTAACCCGCGCTCAAGCTGCTGCCGCTCGCGCAGCCGCCCAAAACCGCCGTATCCAAAAAGGCGATTCGCTCCGCATACTGGAAACCCTTCTGGGTCGCTACCCTCAAGCCAAGTTGGAAACCGCTTCCCAGCTTCCAAGCATAAATGCTCCCATCCAAGCCGGCCTCCCAGCGGGACTGCTCTCTCGCCGACCCGATCTCAGAGCGGAAGAAAGACGCCTCGCAGCCTCATTTGCTCAGCAAAAAGTCGCCGCTAGAAACTGGTTACCCAACATATCTCTTACCGGCTCGTCAGGCACTACCAGCGACCAGTTTTCAGATCTGCTCGATAGCGACTTCGATATATGGTCGGTCCTCGGCACCGCCGCCGCTCCGCTCTTTCAATCCGGCAAGCTCAAAGCCGAGCGTCAAAGAGCCGATTCGCTTTTGGAAGCGCAAGTAGCCCAGTATAAAGATGCAGTTCTCACCGCCTTCCGCGAAGTAGAGTCGGCTCTTTCCGCAGAACCGGATCTAAAAGCTCTCGAAGACGAGATCCGCATCTCCGCTACCGAAAACAAGAAAGCGGAAGACCAAGCCTGGGAACTCTATGAAAAAGGCCTCATCGACATCACCGCCGTTCTGGATTCCGAACGTCGCTCCTTCGACTCGCAAAGCCAGCTCATTAATGTAGTGAATCAAAGACTACAAAACCGCATCAGCCTCCACCTTGCCCTAGGCGGCTCCGCTACCGAGTAGGACAGCATCGCCAAAGTCTCCGCATGACGCGCCATCCCTAGACTACCAAAGCCCAATCATCCAATCGCTTTTCAAAATGTCCGACCACAAGCCCAAATTTCGACCGATCTATATCATCCCGCCAATATTGCTTATCATCTTCGCATTCGCCATAATAGGTATTGGAGTCAGCCTGATGCCGAAGCCTAAGGAGGCAGAACGCGAGGAGATACTCGCCCGCGTCGAGACCTTCACCGCCACCCCTTCCACACTCACTCTGGAAGTGGAAAGCCAAGGCACCGTGCAAGCCCGCACCGAAACCACTCTGCTTGCCGAAGTCTCCGGCCGCGTCGAAACCATTTCGTCCGCCTTGTACGCCGGAGGCTTCTTCCAAAAAGGCGACGTCTTAGTCACCGTTGATAACACAGACTACAAAGCCAACCTAGCGGCAGCCAAAAGCCGCCTAGCCGACGCCACACTCGCCTACGAACAAGAGAAGGCGAACTCTCAGCAAGCCTACGACGACTGGAAAGAACTCGGACAAGGCGAAGCCACCGACCTCACGCTCCGCAAACCCCAGCTCGAACGCGCAGCCGCCAATCTTGAAGCCGCCCGAACCGCGGTCGCAATGGCGGAACGCGATCTCAATCGCACCCAAGTGAAAGCTCCCTACGAGGGTCGCGTCCGCGAGAAATTCGTAGATATCGGTCAAATGGTAAATGCGCGCGCCTCGCAAATCGCCCGTATCTATTCTGTCGATACTGCGGAGATCCGTCTTCCCCTTCCCCTCAACCAAATCCAACACATCAACCTACCTGAGACCTACCGCGATGCGAAGTCCTCTGAAACTAAGCCGAAGGTCGTCATCGAGGCCAACTACGCAGGTGAAACCGTTTCTTGGCACGGCCTCATAGATCGTACTGAAGGAGTAGTGGATCCGCGGACACGCCTCATTAATGCCATCGCGCAAATCGAAAAGCCATTCGACAAATCGGCCAACAAAAACCGCCCTCCACTCAAAATCGGTCTTTTCGTAGAAGCCCGCATCCAAGGCAAATCCATCGAAAACGCCTATGCTATTCCCCGACGCGCTCTTAAGCAAAACAGAGAAGTCTACATCATTAAACCCGACGACACCCTAGAGATCCGAGAAGTCACCGTCCATAAAACCGACGAAAACACAGCCATCATCACAGACGGCCTCTCCCCCAACGACCGCCTCTGCCTCACCCCCCTAGAATACGCCGTAGAAGGAATGAGCGTGATCGTTGTAGGAGAGCAGGAATCAGGGGACAGGAAACAGGAGACAGAGAGCTAAGAAACAACTACTCATGGCTGTGTTAGACATTAAAGAACTCATCGTTTACCAGAAGTCGTATCAGCTTTCCATGGACATCTTTGAACTCAGCAAGTCGTTCCCCTCAGAGGAGAAGTTCGCGCTGACCAGCCAAATTAGAAGATCTTCACGCTCAGTCCCAATGAACCTTCGAGAAGCATGGGCAAAGAGGCGCTACGAAGCCCACTTCGTGAGCAAGCTGACCGACTGCGACGGTGAAAACGCCGAAACAGAGACCTCCCTGGACTTTGCAAAAGACTGTGGATACATCTCGAGTGAGGTCCACCAGCGCCTCGCTGATCGCTCTGCGGAAATCGGTCGTATGCTCGGCTCCATGCTAAAGACGCCCCAGAAATTTCTCCTAAGATGAAACTTGTACCCACACAATACACCCCGCTGGCCCCTCAAGCGTCCCCTGTCACCTGTCACCTGTCACCTGTCGAATGATCTCCTGGTTCACACGAAACGGCGTCGCTGCCAACCTTGTAATGCTGGTCCTCGTATTGGGCGGCATCGGCGCGGCTTTGACGATGAAGCGAGAACTCTTCCCCCAGTTCTCCCTCGACACCATAATCGTCCGCGTCCCCTTCCTCGGCGCTTCACCGGAGGAAGTCGAAGAACTCGTGGTCATCCGCATCGAAGAAGCCCTTCAAGGGCTCGACGGAATAAAGGAAATGAATTCGACCGCCCAGGAGAACTACGGCTCCGTTATGATCACGGTAGACAAGGGCTATGATATCTCCAAGGTGAAAGACGACGTGAAAAACCGCGTCGACGCCATCACGACGTTTCCCGCCGATACGGAACGGCCCATCATCGAAGAGCTTCTCATCCAGAAGGACGTCATCCGCATATCGATATTCGGAGACGCATCGGAACGGGAGATAAAGAAACTCACCGAACGCATCCGCGACGAAATCGTAGAATTGGACAGCATTAGCCAAGCCATCGTAGAGGGAGTGCGCAGCTACGAAATATCGATTGAAGTATCCGAAAACTCACTACGCCAATATAATCTCACTTTCGACCACGTCGTCCAAGCCGTCCGCGCCAATTCAATCGACCTCCCCGGCGGACTCATCAAAGCCGCAGGCGGTGAAATTTCTCTTCGCCTCAAGGAACAGGCCTACGACGGTCAAGCCTTCGGCGACATAGTCATACTTTCCACCCCGGACGGCGCCCAAGTTCGCGTCAGCGACGTCGCCACGGTCAACGACGGATTCGCCGAGCAAGACATGGAGACTACCTTTAACGGAAAACCCGCCGGAATCGTACTCATTCGCGAAGTCGGAGAAGAAAACCCCCTCCAGATTTCCAAAGACGTCTACCAATACGTGGAAGAAGCTCAAGCCACCTGGATCCCTGAAGGCATCCAACTCGAAGCGTGGAGCGATTCCTCATTCTACCTCCAAGGCCGTATCAATATGCTGCTGAAAAACGGCTTCTACGGATTCCTCCTAGTGCTCGCCTCACTCGCCATCTTTCTCCGTCCAACCCTCGCCTTCTTCGTAGCCATCGGCATCCCCATCAGCTTCCTGGCAACTCTCGCCATCTCTCCGATGATCGGGATCACCATCAACCTTCTCTCCCTCTTCGCCTTCATTCTCGTTCTAGGGATCGTGGTCGACGACGCCATTGTAGTAGGCGAAAGCGTCTTCACCCAATTCCAAAGAACCGGTCCAGGAGTCGAGTCCGCCATCAAAGGCACCCAAATGGTATCCATGCCGGTCACCTTCGCCATCATCACAACCATCGTCGCCTTCCTCCCCGTATTCCTACTGCCGGGAACCATCGGCAAATTTATGGCCGTCATTCCCTATGCAGTGATTCCGACCCTGCTCTTTTCCCTCGTTCAAAGTAAACTCGTCCTCCCTTACCACCTTTCCCTCTGCAACGTAGGAGACAAACAAGGCCGAGAGAAACTCAACTGGTTCTCTCGCTTCCAACGCCTCTTCTCCGATGGCCTAGAACACTTCATAGAATCCGTCTATCAGCCCTTCCTTAAGAAAGCCCTCAAGTACCGCTACACGACGGCAGCCGCCTTTGTGGCCTGCCTCGCCTTCGCTGTTTTTCTCATTTTCTCCGGATTTCTAAGATTCGTCTTCTTCCCTAAAGTCCCCAGCGACTACCTCTTTGTCGAACTCAACATGGCGGAAGGCACTCCGATTTCGGAAACGCAACGCTACCTCAATCTCCTGGAAACAAAACTGGAAGAACTGCGGCAAGACGAAGTCGACGCAGGTCGCATCGACCCTGTCGCAAACAAAGGCGTATTCCTCGGCTATAGCGTGATTTCGGGAGGCCCCGGTCCTGCCGCCGTGAGTAATGGTTCCAACATCGGCTCGATCATACTCGAACTGGAAAAGAGCGATATCAGCGATTCCAACGCTGAATACGTATCCAATCTTTGGAGAGAAATGGTCGGTCCCATACCCGGCGCCCGGAAACTCGACTTCTTGGACAGCGCAGCGGGCCCCGTCGGTCTCCCCATCGACATCAAACTGACCGGCCGCAGCTTCGACGACCTCAAAGCCGCTTCCCTAGAAATCCAAGAGGAAATCAAGAACTTCGCCGGCTACTATGACATTCGGGACAACTACGCCGAAGGGAAGCTTGAGCTTAAGGTCTCGCTGAAAGACTACGCTCGAACGCTCGGCATCACGTCTAGCGATCTCGGCCGCCAAATTCGCAACGCATTCTATGGAGCCGAAGCTCAACGCGTCCAACGCGATGGAGAAGACGTTAAAGTCATGGTCCGCTACCCTCGTGCGGAACGCGAATCCCTCGGTAACCTCGAATCCATGCGTATTGTCGCCCCCGATGGCTCCCGCATCCCCATCAGCGAAGTTGCCGATCTCGAATACGGTGTCGGCTACCCCACCATCTCCCGCAACGACGCCAGACGCACCATCAATGTCCGGGCCAACGCCAACAAGGAAATCGCCGACACTGACAAAGTGAATACGCTCCTCTACGGAGACTTCATGACCTCGAATCCCAAATTCCGCGAATTCCTCCGCGAAAATTTCCCCTCTATTCCCAAAGAAAAACTGCAGGTCCCGATACTCGAACGCATCACCTCAAAATACCTGGGAATAAAACCGCTGAAAGCGGGAGAAGCCAAAGACATGGAAGAGGCTGGACCGGCTATGCTCGGTGGATTCTTAGTCGTAGTTGTAATGATATACGCCCTCCTCGCCATACCCTTCAAAAGCTACCTGCAACCATTTATAGTCATCAGCGTTATCCCATTCGGAGTCGGCGGCGCTATCTACGGACATCTATTTGGTAGGCAAGATATCAGTCTACTCTCCTTCATGGGAATTATCGCCATGGCAGGAGTTGTCGTAAATGATTCGCTCGTCCTCGTCGAACGGATCAACCGCCTCCGCAACGAAGGCATTCCCCTAAGGGACGCGGTCCGCATAGGCGGCACTCAACGCTTCCGCGCCATCCTCCTCACATCAGTAACCACTTTTGTAGGGCTTTTTCCAATACTCATGGAACGCAGCCTCCAAGCTCAGTTCCTTATTCCCATGGCCACCTCCCTCGCCTTCGGCGTGCTCTTCGCCACCTTTATCACCCTGCTCCTAGTCCCGAGTCTGTATTTGATTTTAGAAGACATCAAATGGTTCTTCACCGCCGTCTGGCGTCGCTACACCCGACTCTTCAAATGAAGCGACCCGTAACCTCCGGAGGTCGGACTTCAGTCCGAACATCTCCAAAGCCACGCGCCCGAAAACTCAATTCAAGCGGCCGTCAGAACCACCGGTTCCCCTCGCGTGACGATGATCGTATGCTCAAATTGAGCCGTCAAATTTCCCGGTCGCGTCATCACGGTCCAACCATCTCCCTTATCGAAAACCCTCCGCGGGCCCGTCGATAAAAACGGCTCAATCGTCAGCACGGTCCCCTCGACGAACTTCCGCCTATCTCTCAAGTCTCCCCAAGCCGGAATGTTCCCTGGCTCTTCATGAAGATGCCTCCCCACGCCATGCCCCACCAGATTCTCGATCACGGAAAACCCTGCCTCTCGAGCAACCTGCTTCACCACCCATTCCACTTCGCGAATTTCTACCCCATGCCGGGCCACCTTCAAAGCCTCGCTCAAGGCCCGCTTCGAAGCCGCGCACAATCGATTGGCTCGGTTATTCCCATCTCCAACCGGCATCGTGTAACCCGTATCCGAAAAGTAGCCGTCGAGCTCCGCCGATACATCGATATTCACCAAATCCCCTTCTCGAATCACCCGATCGCTCGGCATCCCGTGAGCGACCTCCTCATTGATGCTGATCATCGTCGCAAAGGGATATCCATAGCACAGTGCCGGCGCCGACCGCGCCCCATGCCTAGCCAACACGCCTGCTCCAATCTCATCCAACTCAAGCGTCGTCATCCCAGGCTCCATCGCCGCAAACATATCCCGAACCGCCTCGACCACCACGCAACTTGCCCTCTTCAAACCCGCAATATCTTCATACGATTCAACCGACATGCCACCCAGCATCCTTCGCCCATTCGCCTTAGCAACCGCTCCCGAGACTAAATATCAATAAAATCGGGCGCCCGGCCCAAATGGATTGATACCCATACGCGCCTGAAAACTGTGAGCGATGCTCTTAGCTGCGCTCTTCGCATGCTCCGCCTTCGCTCCTTCAAAGAGCTCGTCAACCGTTCCCAAGAAAAGCTCTAACCAGCGATCAAAATGCGCCTTCTCCAAATCGAGCGGACTATGCTTCGCGAACGGATTTCCCGAATAGTCCTTCTTACCAAACAAAATCGATCCCCAAAAAGCGTACATGGTCGGTAAATGCATCGACCAATCCTCCACCTTATCAGTAAAAATCGGCCCCACCAGCTCATCTTCCCGAACCTTTGCATAGAATTGGTCCACCAGGAAGCGAACGTCTGCCTCGCCCATTGCTTTTCTTTCAGATTTTTCCGCAAAACCCATCTCTTCAATCCGCATATTCAAGAATTTCGAGCAACCTCAATCGTTCAAGATTGCTGATTTCCAACAACTTACGATCCATCCAAAAAACTTTCCAAAAAACTGAATAAGCCTCCCAAGCCCCCCGTCTTAATCGCCGAACCAAATGAATTTCTTACCAGGAGGAACAAAAACAATGAAAACAATCATCACCATCGTCGTCGTCGCGGCGCTCGCATTCGCAAATCAACCATCCGCTCAAGCGGACGACAAAACAAGGGCCATCATAGGAGGAGTTATCGGGGGAATGATCATCGGAGCAGCGCTGGATAACGACAAGCGCCACCACCGACACGTCGAAGTGCGTCATACGACCCATCGCCACGTCGGCCACTACGACGATGGCTACTACAAGTGGGTCACAGTCCGGGTTTGGGTTCCCGGCAAATACCACTACCGCTACGACGACTGCGGTCGCCGCTACAAAGTATGGAGCCGCGGTTACTACGACAATGAGCGTAAGAAGGTCTGGGTGTCCTACAACAGCCGCAGAGGTCACTACGACGACCGCCACTACCACTCGTCCCGCTCAGATCGCTACAGATCCTGCGATTTCTAAAGAAGTTAGCCATTGAACAAGCGTAAGCTCCCCTCCATGGGAGCTTGCGCTTCAAAGCCGAATAATCATATTTCCACAACCTAAGATGCCTTTCGAACCAGCAGAACTTTCGCAAGAAGAAGCTCGCCGCCTCATGAGCCAGCTTCTCGACGGCGAGCTGCCTCCTCAAGATGCCCAGCGACTCAACGCCTATCTCGAGGCCAACCCAGACCAAATGGATTGGATGGAATCGAACGCGCTCGTCACTCAAGCCAGCTTTCCCACTCGCGATACTGCGCGCGACTCCACTGCGACCTGGGCTGCCGTCCACGCCGCAATTGCCAAAGAAGATCATCAAGAAGACGAAGGCAAAGTAATCGCCTTCCCCAAGCTCTTTCGCAATCTCAGCATCGCCGCTGCCGTCGCAGTCGTTGGAACCATCGCCTGGCTCAATATCGGTCCGGCTGATGCCCCATTCGAAGAAAGCTACGCCAGCATCGAATTTGTGGATACAGATATTCCCGACGCCAGCCCCATCGTCTACACCGACGAAGAATCAGGCTGGAACGTCGTCTGGGTAGAGCAATTCAACGCTCCCCAAGAAGAAACCAGCTAATATTAGGAGCGGCGGCATCTTGCCGCCGTTTTTTGCATCCCTTCAAAATTGCGCCCAAATAGAATCGAATGCGACTGCGATCGATCTGGGCCGTAATCCCAAAACCGCAGCGGACATCAACCCTACACTCCCGCTTAGCTTGACCCAAGCCCATTGAGCTCAAACCCCAGACACACACCATGAAACCCACCCTCGCAATCGCCCTCATCACCCTCGTAGCCATCGCCTCAACCGGCTGCGTGGTCATCCAATCGGATTCTAAAACACGAGTATACGGGAAAGAAGTATCCGATGAAATCCTTTCCCGTATTGAAATAGGAAATACAAGCAAAGACTGGATCCTCGCCACTCTGGGCGAACCCTCCCATCACAGTCGACTCGACGAAAGCGCCGAGATTCTCAAATACACCTCCAAGTCCGTCAAAACCTCCCAAGCCGGACTCCTCTTCATCCTCAACGCCAAATCGCTCTCCGAAAAGAAGCAAACCGTTTTCTTCGAATTTCAGGACGGGTTTTTGACAAACTACTGGATAGAAGACGTCTCATAACTCTTCGAAAGTCTATACATTATGAAACGAACCCCAATCCTTATCATCCTCTTT
>JBCCZW010000027.1:0-15183 GCA_039186805.1 Verrucomicrobiota bacterium | reverse complement strand
GCTCTACTTCCTCCGAGTAGACAAACCCATTCTGATTAATCACCTTTACTCTGTAGGTACCGGTTGAATACGGAATGAATCTTTTGATAAAAAGCGTGGAATTGGTCTCCCCATCGAGAGGCTCTCCATCCTTCTCCCAAATAAACACAGGAACTGGATCTCCGATCGCTTCTACCGAAAGCGTGACGCTAGAACCCTTTTCGAAGTTTCCGCCAACCGGTTGCGCGACGATTTCCGGCAAAGCATTCGAAGACTCCGGTTCAATGAGCACATGTATCTGATTCGTCGCCAGACCGAACGACTCCTGGACCACCCCGCTTGGCCAATAGACCTTCACGCGATCGAGCGTTTCCCCCGCCGCGCCTAACCCGAAGTGCAACACCTTCTCCCGCTGCCCAATGTAAGCATTCGTAGGATTGTAGAGAGAAGTCTGAGACCGACCATCGTCGTCCACCACCACAATCGCCCCATAACCATCCCGATTCGATCGATCCCCGACGAATTTGAGGCGTATCCATTTATTGGAGCTAGAAGCGGCATCATTCTCGTAAAAGACGGGAGGTGTCTTAGAATTCGCGATAAAGATGTCTTCATCTCCATCGTTGTCGTAATCCAAGATCAACAGAGCTTTCCCTAGGTCGGTATCATCAATCCCTGAACCCGCCGTAATGTTTTCGAAGCTGCCCGTTCCGTCATTCTCGAACAGCGTGGTAGGATCAGTTGCGGAAGGAACGAAGGGCGTCGTATCCGGGTTTCCTCCGGCGGAAATCGAAGAGCCATTGGTTGCCACAAGATCTGGATCACCGTCGTTATCGTGATCGAAGAAAGACGCTCCCCATCCCCAATCCGTCAAGTTCACCCCCGCATCGAATGCGGTCTCTTCAAACTTCCTGTCTCCGATATAACGATACAACTTATTGCCTGTGTGGGTATCGAAACGATCTAAAGAAAAGGCGTCGAAGATAGATGTCACATAAATATCCAGCAAACCATCCGCATCGTAGTCGCCCACCGCAGGACCCATCCCAAACTCGTCTTTTCCCATACCAGACGCCGAAGTAGACTCCAGGAATGTACCGTCGCCATTATTCCAATACATCTTGCTCGTTCCGAAATCCGAGACCAAATAGACGTCCTGCCATCCATCGCGGTCGAAATCGCCCCAAGCCGTCGCGAAGCCATTTTGCAGCGACTGACCGCTCCCCTCGATTGGCTGCACCAGGTTGGCTTCGATCGTCACATTTTCGAAATGGCCAGGGGAGTCTTGCCCTAAGTTTCTCAACAAAGCAGAATGCAGGTGATTCTCGTCCGAGGTGAGAATGCCTCCTTCGCTAATATAGATATCCAACCAGCCATCCGCGTCGTAATCGACCAAACCGATACTATAACCGCTTTTCTTCCGAATCGTTGTCGACAGATCCGCCCCGCGAGCGAGCGCTTCTTCCGTAAAGTTTCCCGCCCCGTCATTTACATAGAGCCAATTGCGATCCTTATCATGAGGGGCCATATACAAGTCCTCATCCCCATCGTTGTCGAAGTCCCCCGCCCCAAATGCCGAGGCATCCACCGCACCGGACAGACCGCGCGCCACGCCCTCTTCTTCAAAAGTCCCGTCCCCCTGGTTCACATACAGAAAAGGCCTTTCGCCAAACCGAGCGACGATAATGTCGGACCATCCATCGCCATTGACGTCAACCACGGCGGCCCCCGCATGATTCTGCACAGGATCGCCAGGTCCCGCAAACAGGTAGTCAATACCCGAATCTTGCTGGATATCCGTAAATCCAGCCCAAGCCGCGCTCTGCAGCCATGAAACAGCCAGAGCGACCACAAGGGTGAATGGGGGTAGTGCGGGACGCATTTAAGGGGGTATTTGGAACTTCCGGCTTAACGCTTCAAAATCATCAGCGCTCTTATATAGGAGTAGCTCCAGTACAAGTCGGGTCAAGGCGCCGGGCTGTTTAGTTGCCATAGCATAAGACGATCTTACTCGCTTCCCAAGAAGGTCGAACCACCCCAGAGGAGATTCTGTTAGCAACTCTAATAACGCCCTACCGGAAGCCTTCGGATGCGTTCCGAGCTTATGCGAAAATCTACTCTTACAATTGAATAAACTTGAAAACCCAATCGCCCCAATTCTACTGTAAGACCACAATTCCTACCCCCTTCTGCTTCAAAACCTCAAACCAAACTACAGCTCATCATGCAGAAAAAACGCGTGCTCATGAAGGACATCGCTGCGGAAGCAGGCGTCCACCAAACCACAGTTTCACTCGCCCTCCGCAATCACCCAAGTCTCCCGAAAAAGACGAGAGACCGTATCCAAAAATTGGCGAAAAAGATGGGGTATAAGCCCGATCCCGCCATGTCGGCTCTGGTCGCATACCGACAATCCGCCAAGCAAACGCCCGCGGAGCAAGTGATCGGTCTCGTACTGAACTTCATAAACATGGAGGATTTCGAGCAGTGCCACGTTCATAGACGTCTTATCGCCACGGCTCGAGAACGAGCCCAAGAGCTCGGCTACAAGCTCGATGTATTTTGGTTCGGGCAAGAGTATCCTGACGGCAAGTCCCTCAACCGCGTCCTGAAAGCCCGAGGTATCCAAGGGCTTATCCTCTCCGCTTTCGACTACAAGAACCTAGACCTTCAAATGGACTGGGACTACTACTCCGTAGTTAAAATTAACATACTGCCCGAAGAGCTTAAATTTGACGCTGTCCTCTCCAACCAGATGTTCGATGTTCGCCTGGCCATGCGCGAACTCCGTAAACATGGCCTCACTCGAGTCGGCCTCGCGGTCGCCAAACACGACGAAGCTCATAACCGCAATATGTTCACCGCAGGCTACTACGTAGGACAACGCCACCTCGCTCCCCAGGACCGCGTCCCTCCTCTCTGCTTCGACGACAAGTCGATGGAAGAAATTAAAGTCGACGTCAAAAACTGGGCCCGTGAACACAAGCTCGAAGCGATCATCAGCAACTGGAACAACTTCGACGAGGAAGCTTACGAACTCACCACAGAAGAAGGTCAAAGCTGCCGCT
The DNA here is from genome assembly GCA_039186805.1 of Verrucomicrobiota bacterium. GTDB lineage: Bacteria > Verrucomicrobiota > Verrucomicrobiia > Opitutales > Opitutaceae > JBCCZW01. The sequence goes on along the minus strand of JBCCZW010000027.1, from coordinate 12,136 downwards.
TCGTTCCCCTCGATGCCGACGATCGTACCGAGCAATACGGAGGTGTCCTTCAAAACCATCACCTTGCAGGGCGCCGCGCCATCGACATGGTCGTCGGACAAATCAAAACATTTCGACGCGGTGAAGAGGAGAGCCCCAGCCTCACCCTCATCCACCCGACCTGGCTTCCTTTGAGCGAGTGGCCGCCTGAGAATTTCGAACCTCAACCCGAACCCTCATCCCGCTCCTCTCAACCAGCGATGGCTACCGCGTAACGCAGCGAGACCCGTCTCCCGTCTTCTATTTCGCGAATAAACGCATCCACGTAACCAAAAACGGGTTACGCGCTCAAATCATTTCATCTCAATCGCTTCAGTCTGGATGCGCTCAATATATTCGCTCACATTGCAGGTGAGCATTCGAGTGCCGTCGCGACGCACTTCGAGAACCTTATTCACGAGCGGATCCAGGAAATCACGATCGTGGCTCACCAAAATCACCGTACCTCCGTACTCCTTGATCGCATCCTGAAGAACCTCTTTACTTCGGATGTCCAAGTGATTGGTCGGTTCATCGAGAATGATCGTATTCGCCCGCTGCATCAGCATCTTCGCCAGCGCCAGACGATTCCGTTCGCCACCAGAGAGCACTTCGCACTTCTTAAATACATCATCGCCGCGAAAAAGAAGAGCCCCCAAGACCGCGCGTGGGTTGTTCTCTCCATCGCCCTTTTCGATACAAGTCGCTTCAACTTCCTCCATCACGGTGCGCTCAGGCACTAACTCTTCCGCCTGCTGCTGCGCGAAGTATGCGATCTCTGTATTGATTCCTACAGTACGCTCTCCCTCCTGAAAGTCTTCCACGCCCGCAAGGATTCGAGCCAAAGTCGATTTACCCGCGCCATTCACGCCCACGATCGCCACGCGATCGCCCTTATCGATATGGAAGTTGAAACTCCTGAAGACATGAATGTCGCCGTAAGACTTGCTCATGTTCTCTAGTTCGACCACCTTTTGACTTCCCGGAGGAGCGGGAGGAAAGCGAAAGAAGATTTTCTTTTCGGTTTTCGGCAACTCGATCATTTCGATCTTGTCCAGGGCCTTTATACGGCTCTGCACCATCGCCGCCTTCTTCACATTCGTGCGGAAACGATTAATGAAGTCCTTCTGCTTTTGAATCTCCTTCTTCTGGTTATCGGCCGCCTTGCGCAATCGTTCCAATTCTGCGGCAGCTTCCTTAACGTAGAAACTGTAGTTGCCGCTGTAAGACGACATCTTGCCCATACTCAAAAGGATCGTGCGATTCGTAACCGTATCCAAAAATGCCCTATCGTGGGAGATAACCATGATCGAGCCCTCATAGTTGGTCAGATACTCTTCGAGCCAATTTTGCGAAACGATATCCAAGTGATTGGTCGGTTCGTCGAGCAGCAATAGCGAGGGCCCCTTCAAGAGCAGCTTGGCCAAAGCGATACGCATCTGCCAACCCCCGGAAAATTCCCCCGTATCGCGCTCCATGTCGCTCATCGAAAAACCGAGACCCAAACAGATCTTCTCTATCTTCGATTTCATCTTTGCCGGCTCATGATCCTCAAGCTTGTGCTCCCATTCGCCGATCATATCGATCAAGTCGTAGTACTCTTCTGAAGAGGTGTCCATTTCGGCCATCTGAGCATCGGCTGCATCGATTTTCGCTTGAAGTTCAAGAGCATCCTCAAACGCCGTTTCCACTTCCTCGTAGAGCGTCTTTCCCTTCGCCTCTATGCCATCCTGCGGCAAGTAGCCTACCGTTACATGCTCCGGTTTCTGAATCTCGCCCGAGTCCGACTCAGCCAGACCCATTATGATTTTCAGCAATGTGGACTTGCCAGCGCCATTAGAGCCGACGAGGCCGATGCGATCGCGGACGCCAATCGTTCCCGTAAGGTTTTCGAAAACGACCTTCGGGCCGTAACGGAGCTTGAGACTACGTAAGGTGATCATAGGAAACGCAGCACCATAGAATCCCCTTACCCCGCGTCAATCTCCGATAAATCCGCATTTCCCCCCGCCCCTATCAACCCAATCCGCATCTTCATCCCACTCAAATGTTTGTTCCTAGAAATTCAGAAGCCGCTCGCCTCTCAAGAACCCGGCCAACCTCCTACCTTAATCCCCAGCTCGCCCGCTATGGCGTTGGATGAGCTCCCTAAAAATGTATCCACTGAAATACTACAAAATACAGCGCCAAACGCTAAACCCCAAAACGCCAGGTACATCCCCCCGCCGCCGAAATCCGCCAGAACAACGAGTATTTCCCTCACTTCAAATCGATCCAAAAACGCTCAAATCTAGGCTGATACCAATCCAGGATATTGAAAGAAACCAGAACCTTCTTCGCTTCCCCAATGATCTTAGCTCTATCGATAAACCCATAGGCGCGGGAGTCGTGGCTCACATCGCGATTGTCGCCCATCATGAAGTACTTCCCTTCAGGAACCTCTATCTCCGGGAAATCCCGCCTATCCGTCACCACCCTCGGCAAAGCCATCACCGCATGCGAGCGATCTCCCAAATATTCCTCAGCAAAAACAGCCTCCGCTATCAATTCGTCCTCAAGCCCCAGAGTCGCTTCATCGTTCAACTCCGCGTAGGGAACGCGTTCTCCATTAACATACAGCAAATTGTTCCTCATTTCTAAACGATCTCCCGGCAATCCCACCACTCGCTTCACCAAGCGAATCCCATCTTCGGGAGAGAAACACACCACAATATCTCCCCGTTTCGGATCGCCCCATTCAGCCACACGCTTAAACGTCAATGGAACCCTCAAATCGTATGCTAATTTATCCACGTACACCAAATCCCCCTCCAAGATCGTCGGATTCATCGATCCCGTCGGTACCCAGTTCCAATCTGCCAAACTCGACTTCACCGGTACCAAAACGAAAAGGACGAAGAACACTGTTCCTCGCCACTCTTTCCACTGTCGCCCCAGAAAACCAAAAACGATATCTTTCATCGCCCGCAAAAACCCATCCGGCTCCGACAGAGTTACACCAAACTTCTCGGAAAAGCCAAGCGCTACTCTCCGATATAGCAGCCCACCGCTCGCGTCTTTCGGAACTCCAAATCCTCACCTCCCAGCACTGCATCCAGAGTCTCCTCTAAGTCCTTCACCAAAGGCTGGTGCCTCCACTTGCCGTAATTCAGATACTGATCGTCGATCCTTCCCAAATAAACCAGTCGATAGCTGCCATCTTCCAGACGATCATAGATCGCCACCTCGGGCGTCACATCAGCCCCGGTCTTCTCCACCAGCCAATGCTCCAGATCTCGCATCGCGTCCATCTCATATCCGTAGTCAGCCCGGTGCTTCCGAATCTTTTCCACCGACAATTCCGCATCTGGGTAAACGGACCAAAATCGAACTCCCTTCTCGCCATAGCCCTTAGCATAGCGAATCATCCGAGGCGCGTAGCGATTCGATATCGGGCACTCATCGGCCATAAACGCAAACACCACCGCCTCGGCCGTCTCCCCCTCGAAAGGATCCACACTTTCGCCTTTCAAATTCACCGGCAACCCTCTCTCGCCCGCAAAAATGCCAACCGAAAATCCCATCCACAAAAGCGCTCCTGTAAATAATCCTTTCATTTTACCCCACAGACTCCCACTTTCTCATAAAAGTTCAACCCTCTAAGCCCTGACTCCCCAATCCTGTCACCCGTCACCCGTCACCTGTCTCCCGTCTCCCGTCACCTGTCACCCGTCACCTGTCTCCCGTCTCCTGTCACCTGTCACCCGTCACCTGATCACAATGCCAATTTCAATCAACGGATTTACCGTCCCCGACGAAGCCATACAAAGAGAAGCGGAACGCATGCTCAAAGAAGTACAGCAAAATATGCCTTGGCTCGACGAAAACGCCGCCCGCTTTCAAGCAGAAGACATCGCGAAAGATCGCATTATCGAACACCGTCTACTCTTCGAAGAAGCCCAAGCGAGTATCCCCGATTCCACTACAGAAGAACTCAACGCAATCTTCGAAGACGTCGCCAAACGACATGGCGGCGAAAAGAAGTTTCTCAAGAAATACGAACTCCAAGCCAACCAAATCCCTGGAGTGAAAAAAGAGCTTGAGCAAGAGGCGAAGCTGGACCGCCTCCTCGCGCAACTAAACAGCAAGGTCTCCGAGCCCACCGATCAAGAGATCGAAAGCTTCTATCATTCCAACGCCAAGCATTTCACATCTCCAGACCAATACAAAGCGTCCCATATCGTGCTCCATACCAATCAAGGCCAGGACCCAGTCGAAGCGAAAGCGAAAGCCGAAGACTGCCTCGCCAGCCTTGAGTCTGACGCGGCTACTTTTGAGCAGCTCGCGGACGAGGTATCGGACTGCCCCGGCAAAGGGGGTGACCTAGGTTGGTTCCCCGCCGGTCAAATGGTCGAAGAATTCGAAAAGGAAGTATTCCCTCTCGAAGTCGGCCAGCGCACCGGGGTTTTCCAGACGCCTTTCGGCTTCCACATCGCCCGCCTCGACGATAAAAAGCCCGGAGAATTACAAGCCTTCGAACAAGTCTCCCCCCAAATCAAAAAACACCTCGCCACCGAAGCTCGCAATCAAATCCTCGAAGCAAAGATCGATGAGTTAAAAGCGAAAGCGGAAATCAAGCGATGACCACTTCGCAGTTCCCAAAAACATCGTAATTCATCTAGTCAAATCAGGCGATTCGCGTACCACAACCTGCAACCTTCGCCGGCGCGTCAATAGCGCGCTCGAAATCTGGAAACAGGGCCAAAAGTTCGACCCAACCTCCTGAGGCTGCAAGATCTTCACGCATTCAAACGCCCACTGCGATTCGACCCTTAGCGAATCCACACCCCCACCTTCTCCGTATCCACGTAAAGCAATCGCTAATACATCGCAATCCGCGGAAATTGCTTCGAACGCCCAAGCGTTCACCCTCAATACCTTAAAGCGTGGAACCGAAATCTCCAGGAAAAGCTCCTCTCGCCTTTCTCCGTCTGTTGGTCGGAGCTCTCCTGCTCGCTCCTCTCCACGCCGCCCGAATCGAAAACGACACCCTCGCCCTCCCCGCATCGCTTCCTACCGGAGCTTACGACTTCGAACACATCGACTGGTTCGAATCCGCAATGGTCATCAAGACTCCGGCGGACCAAAGCAATCAACTCTACATCGCCGAACGGCCCGGAACCATTGTTCTCATTAGTGACGTTGAAAACTGGATACGCGAACCAGATCCATTTCTCGACATCTCGAACCGCGTCACCGAGAACGGCGAAAACGGGCTGCTCGGACTCGCATTCCACCCGAACTATCGAACAAACGGATACTTTTACCTCTTCTATACCAGAATAGAATCCAACACCCGCTACAATCGCGTCTCGCGCTTCACGCGCTCTTCTCAAGATTCCAAACTCGCCGACCCCAACTCCGAACTCGTCCTGATCGATCAAGTCGATCAAGCCAGCAACCACAATGGAGGCGACATGCACTTCGGCCCCGATGGTTACCTCTACATTTCGCTCGGCGATGAAGGAGGAGGGAACGACAGCTACGATAACGGCCAACGGATCGACCGCGACTTTTTCGCAGGCATCATCCGCCTAGACGTAGACAAAACCTCCGGCATAGAGCCCACCGATCACCCAGCCGTCGTCACCGACGAAAACGGAGCCCGCTACACGATCCCCACCAACAATCCGCTCGTGGCTTCCTGGCAATCTGACGGCTCCGATCCTGAGTCCGACCTGCGTCTCGAATTCTACGCCATCGGTCTTCGCAACCCCTGGCGCATGTCTTTTGATCCCGTCACTGGAAAGCTCTGGGTCGCCGACGTTGGGCAGGTCCGACGGGAAGAGGTCGACATCATCGAAAACGGCGGCAACTACGGCTGGCCCAACCGAGAAGGCGCCCTCGCCGGTCCCAAATCCCCAGCCATCCCAGATCAGTTCCAAACACTCTCGAATCCAATACTTGAATACCCACGTTCCGACGGCGCGTCCATCACGGGAGGAATCGTCTACCGAGGTACCAACCTTCCCGAACTAGAAGGCGCCTACGTTTTTGGAGACTACGTTTCCGGAAATACTTGGTTCGCCTACGAACCCGAACCAGGACAACTCGCCAGCAAAACATACATCGGCAACGTTCACAACCAGGCGGCCTACGGACGAGATCCAAACAATGGCGATGTCCTCATCTCTCGCCTCAACGGCTCCCTCGTCAGACTCGTCAGAGGAGAGGAAGCAAGCGAGCCTAGCTTTCCGTCAACCCTTTCAGCAACCGGAGCCTTCTCCAATCTAGCTACCCTCACTCCGCAAATCGGAATTCTGCCTTACGACATAAACCTGCCCTTCTGGTCCGATCACGCTATAAAATCCCGCTGGGTTTACATACCTTATGATCAAAAAATTGGATACAGCGAAAACGACCCATGGGACTTCCCCGAAGGTTCAGTCTGGATCAAGCACTTCGATCTCGAAACCGAACGCGGCAACCCCAACACGCGTACTCGCGTCGAAACGCGCTTCATAGTAAAGACTGCCGAATCCATTTACGGGCTGAGCTACCGATGGAATGAAGCCCAAACAGAAGCTACCCTCGTTGCGGACGAAGGAGAAACCATCGAATATCAAGTCACGGTCGACGGTATACCTCAAACCCAAACCTGGCAGATCCCCTCCCGTCAGCAATGCCTCCAATGCCACACCGCAAAAGGAGGTTACGCGCTCAGCTTCAACGTACGACAACTCAACAAAACCCAGAACATCGAAGCGAACGAACAAAACCTGCTAGCCTACCTCAATCAGGAAGGTTACTTCGAAACTGACATCGGAGATACCGTGTCATTGCCCCGCCACTACGCCATATCAGACGAATCCGTCACTCTTCAAACTCGAGCCCGTTCCTACCTCTCCGCCAATTGCATCGCCTGCCACCAGCAAGGCGGCTCCGCGCCTTTCACCTGGGACGCTCGACCTCACATCGACATCGAAGAAACGAACCTCTTCGGCGGCCAAGCCAATAATGATGGAGGCAGTGCCTCGAGAAGGCTCGCTATCAGAGGAAATCCTGGCGACTCCATTATTCTTTCACGCATCGCGGCCACACACGGATTCACCCGAATGCCGCCCCTGGCCACCAATGAAAGGGATACAGAGGCCATTCAGCTCATTACCGAATGGCTTAACATCCCAATGCCCTCCAACCTCAGTTACGAAGATTGGGTTCTAGAGTTCTTCGGCTCCAACGAGGTTCCAGATTCCCTCCGATCCGATGATCCTGATAGGGACGGCTCCACGAATCTCCAAGAGTTCTTGAACCGCACCCACCCCCTCGATCCTCAGAGAATCCAAAAGCCGGACATCTCCTCCAACTCGAACGACATAAACCTATCCCTCACTCTGTCGCCAAACCGCAACTACAAGATCGAGTCCAGTTCCGACCTGCAGAATTGGCAAGACTGGGACCCCGCTCAAGCTCAGCTGCCCGAATCAGACCCAGTCGAAGAAACGCAGGCGACTATCAACGCTCCTGCTCCCGCAAACGGAGAAACGATCTACCTGAGAGTCCAAGTATCCGAAAAGGAATAAACGGAAGAAACGAACCTCACGCGATCGACGATGCGATCGGATCGCGCAAATTGCTCAACGTGTTCATTTTTCGAATACAAATATTCATACCGCCTTTAAGCGCTCTTCTTCGGAAAAGGCCTTAGTATGCGCCGTAAGCCCTGTGATTTCGATTTTCCCAGCGCCAAGACGCTCTCAACCAAATCTGACGCGTCGCCTCCAAACCATCCATCTGCGGCGTTCGCATCATCCATGATCATCCCGTAGCTCCCCTTCCAAGCCCGCGAGGCGCCCATTCGAAAGTCAAACATTCGCCTCAGCGACTAACCCGCCCGAGCACCGAGATAGATGGACCTATCCGGGCACTTCACATCCGAACAAAACTAAAACGCATTTAAAAATCAGCTACACGTAGGCCCGCTTAGCGTCTCGCGAGCTTCTGCAGTTCCTAAGTTCCTCCAGGCAGCTCGCCCGAGAACAACCCACCTTCTCGAACAGACCCGCCCAACGCGGCCGCTCTTCAATTCAGTTCCTATTGAAACGAAAGCTACCCCAAAGAACTTATCCCCTCGAACTCAAAGTCTGCCCTTAATGTAACATCCTTCGCCTGCTCTCCAAGCGTCTCCCGCGTATGGAATGCCAGCAGTTTAAGCCAATCGGAACGCCGGAACCCTTTCGCCGCAAACTCCTCACCCTCATACCAAAGCGCATCCAAATCCTTCGCCACACCCGCGCAGCAGACGAAAATACAACACGTATACAAAATCCTTTCATAACAAAAGCACCCCTAGGACCAACTCGGCGTGTATTCAAAAAGCTAAGACTAGCAAGCACTTCCCAGACTATCCTCCCACCCAGAAAATCTAAACGAGGAGCGGATCAGGCAACCCGCGTTTAGTCATTCCCCAAAATCCGCCCGATGTTCCAATCTACACCCTCCAAACAACTGCATTCGCATCATCCAATCATTCTGCTTCCAACCTACCCTTCCCCAAAAACAGCCCCTCCCGCAAATCCTGCCACAAAATTTTCCAACGTTGGAAAATTCTGTGGCAAGAGAATCATAAGCAACAAGTAAACGATCAGCAGTCGCAAATCAGCTAGTCCCGCTGCATGAGTCTTGAGCAACTAAGCGGACTATGAAGAGGAGCCTTCATTACCGGCATTCTCCAAAGACTCCGCCCACCGTTTTATCGAGGACATCGCAATTCCGCCAAAGCGCATCCCAAATCCACCAAACGAATCTTCTCGACCGACTCCATTAACCGTCCAATGGGACGATTGTGCTAAGCCTTGGGACGATCATTAAGGCTCTGCGTCGCAATCTTTGGCATACTTAACAGTTCAGGAAGACAGGAGGTCGCGCTTTCATGTAGATCTCTCTTGTCTCGTCCAAAACCCTTCCAGCCGGTTGCAGAATCAGCAGTCGCAGCCCTTAAATTACACAAAACCAATTTATCTCGTAAACCGCTTTACTAAATGAAGATCAAACGCCTAACCCTAAGCCTGAGCGCTTCCTTCGGCCTCGCATTCAACGCGACAGCGGCTGATTCTCTTCTGGGCTTCAGTTCCGTGTCGCTTGAAGATCTATCGGAATTCGCAGCTCCCGGCGACAACTGGGCTCTCGGCTCAGCTATAAGCAACAATCCGCGTTCGGATACGTCAATCGCCCTTGCAAACGGCGACGGGATCCTCGCCAACCTCGCCCCTAAGCAGAGCGGCAAGAATCTCTTTACTGCCTGGGAGCATGGCGACATCGAGCTCCAACTAGAATTCCTTATGCCTCAAGGCTCGAACTCCGGTATCTATCTCCAGAGCCGCTACGAAATCCAGCTTTTTGACAGCTGGGGGGTCGAGAACCCCGCATTTTCCGATTGCGGCGGCATCTACCAGCGTTGGGATTCCTCCCGAGAAGAAAAAGGCTTCGAAGGCGTCGATCCCATCGTAAATGCAAGCCGCGCACCCGGCCTCTGGCAAACGCTGCACATCGTTTTCCGCGCGCCTCGTTTCGACGATTCAGGCGCCAAAACCGAAAACGCTCGCTTCGAACGCGTATCGCTTAACGGATTCCTTCTGCACGAAAATGTCGAGGTCACCGGTCCCACTCGCGCGGCCGCCTTCGAAGACGAAACGGTCCTTGCCCCTCTCATGATCCAAGGCGATCACGGTCCGGTCGCTTTCCGCAATATCAGACTTAAACACTATGCCTCGACCCCAATTGCAGTCACAGATCTAGCCTGCGAAGTTCGAGAAGGAGAAGAACACTTCACCATCGGTCACTACGACGATGTAACGCCCACCTCCTCGCCCAAGGTCACGGCGATTGATCTCTCGCAAATCACTCCTACCAACAAGTTGGCCGCCACATTCACCGGCAATTTCCAGATTCCAACCGACGGCCTCTACGCCTTCCATGCGAGCGCCCAAGGCCCCACTCGCCTCTTAATCGGCGAGACCGAAGCCATTAAACCGCTTTCCCCAGGCGGACGCAGCATCCCAATTGAACTCTCAGCCGGAGCCCACGCATTCCGCCTTGATTATACGCACGGCCGCTGGCGCAAAGCCGCTCTCGAACTCTTCGTCGAAGGTCCAGGCGTAAGAATGACCTCCCTTTCCAAGCCAAACAAGAAGCCAAAGGCCAAACCGAATCCGCAGAAACGCGAACTGGTCATCGAGCCTCAAGATGGCAGAGTCCGCATACAGCGAGGATTCATACCCCACGAACCTGTCAAACGACTTTACGCCATGGGCGTCGGCTCGCCCCACAAAATCCATTACGCGTACGACGAAGACACTGCCGCCATCCTACACGCATGGAACGGACGCTTCATAGACACCTTCGAAATGTGGGACGGGCGCGGCAACCGCCAAGTCGCCAAGCCAGCAGGTCCTCTCCTCACTCTACCCGCAAAGCCCACCATCAGCCTCATAGAGTCCTCCGACTACGACTTCCCCGCAGTCCCCGACCGAATGTGGAAGTCCGAAGGCTACACCCTCGACTCCAAAGGCCAACCCACTTTCCACGCCAGCATCGCCGGTATTAAGATAGAGGATCGTATCGAATCCATCAGTACAAAACGCGAACTGAAACGTACGCTCACGATTAATGGCAGCCACACCTCGTGGTGGACCGGCGTCCTCCTGGCTGAAAGCTCGCAAATCGCAGAGCTCGGCGACGGCAGCTACCTCGTCGGCGACCGAGAGTACTACCTGGATCTCGCCGCAAACAATAAAGTCGAGCCCTTCATTCGATCAATCAATGGAAAAGAGCAACTCATGTTCTGGGCGCCCAAAGGGGCCAATGGATCCACCACCACTTACACTCTAGTTTGGTAATCAAAGCCATGTATTCGAACTTCAAGCACACAGTATTCGCTACAATCGCACTCGGAGCCGCTGCAGCGACCCTCGCTCAAAACCCTTCCGCAGAAGAGCGCTTCATCGAACCGTCCTCGGGCTTAGTCCAACGCGAAGGCCTCTACTACAAACGTACGCCCATACCCGTCCCCGACGAAATCATCCTCGAGGCCAGCGGTATCGTCACTCTACTCGGCAAGAAGCTCCTCGTCACCACCCGGCGCGGTGAAATCTGGCTGATAGAAGGCGCCTACGAAGAAGATCCCCAACCCACGTTTACCCTCTGGGCAAACGGCCTCCACACGCCTCTCGGAATCATTGACGCGCCCCAGGGAGGCTACTACGTCGCCCAACGCCAGGAGCTCACCCACATCGAAGATACCGACAAGGACGGTCATGCCGACTCCTTCAAAACGATCTCCCGTTTCCCCCTCTCCGGAAGCTACCACGAGTACGCTTTTGGCCCCGTCATGGCGCCCAACGGCAACCTCCGCGTAACGCTCAACGTCGCCTTCGGAGGATCCACCCAAGCGTCCGTCCCTTGGCGTGGCTGGATGGTAGAAATCACTCCGGAAGGAAGGATGACCCCCATCGCCGCCGGCCTCCGTTCGCCCACCGGCTTCACCGTCACTTCCAAAGGAGCTTGGATCTTTGCCGATAACCAAGGCGAATGGGTTGGCTCAGGCCGCATCACTCACATCGAAGAAGGCGATTTCGCCGGGCACTACGCCTCGCTCCAATGGTCGCAACTACCAGGCTCCACTGTCTCCCTCACGCGGGCAGACGTCGAACCTAACGGCGATCCGCTATACGAAGTCGCCAAACGCGTACCTGGCGTAAAACCGCCCGCCGTCTGGCTCCCCCACACCATCCAAGGCATTTCCACTGCCGGTATCAAAGAAGACCTTACAGAAGGAAAATTTGGCCCCTTCGCTGGACAGTTTTTCATCGCCGACCAAGGCCAATCGAAGATTGTTCGCATGAGCATGGAGAAGGTGAAAGGCGTTTGGCAAGGCGCCAGCTACGCCTTCCGAGAAGGCTTCCAATGCGGGATCATCCGCCTCACTTTCGGCGAAGACGGCAAAACTCTTTTCGCCGGTCAAACAGCGCGCGGTTGGGGTAGCGTCGGCGGAAAGGAACAAGGCATCGAACGCCTCGAATGGACTGGCAAAGTCCCCTTCGAAATCCTCGAAGCCAAAGCCCAACCCGACGGGTTTCTC
>JBCCZW010000026.1:0-15393 GCA_039186805.1 Verrucomicrobiota bacterium | reverse complement strand
GCCGTGAGGCTGGGGATTTTCGTGCCCGACTTTGGTGAGATGGGATTGGGGATGGTTGGACTGAACTCCAAGCTCCGGACGATGGGCTTGGGGTTGGCGGGGGGAGGCTGCTGCTCGGGGGCTTTTTCTTTTGATTTTTGGATTGGGAGAGTTTGAGTGGGGCGAATGGCTGAGGCTCGGTATACCTACATCTCTGGACCGGACGACTATTTGGTTTCGCGATTGGCGAAGGCGCATTGGTCTCGTTTGGAAGCGGAGGTGAGCGATGACTTTTCTAAGGAAGTTATTAGCGGACACGCAGCCAAGGTGGATGAGGTCTCGGATGCGGTGAATCGCTTTCGCGATGCGTGTCAAACGATGGGTTTGTTTGGGGGCAAGCGGGTCGTTTGGTTGAAAGGAGTTTCCTTTTTGGCGGATAATCAAACGGGAAGAGCCGAAGGAACTTTGACGCTCTGCGATGACTTGAAGGAGATTCTCGAGAGAATCAATCCGGATGAGGTGGGAGTCTTGATTACCGCATCACCGGTTGACCGAAGACGGTCCTTTCCGAAGTGGTTGGAGAAAAATGGGGATTACCACTTTGGGGGTGGGGTCGATGCAAAAGGTAAGGGCATCGAGACATTGGTTCAAGTCGTGAAGGATGAGTGCGAGGCGATGGGCGTGACGATCGGGATGCAGGCAATGCAGATCCTGATCGACAAGGTGAATGCGAATTCGCGCCTGCTAATCGAGGAGACTCGGAAGTTGGCGACTTATCTTGGCGATGAGGGCTCGGAGATTGAGTCAAAGCTGATCGAGGAGCTGGTGCCGAATTTTGGAGAAGGCGACTTCTTTGAGACTACGGAGGCCTTTTTCTCGCGGAATATTCGCTGGACGATCGATGCCTTGAGAAGGCATTTCTTCGCAGGTCATGATGCGCGTCCTGTCATTTCGTCGCTGCAGAATCGAAATCGATTGCTGATTCAACTGAAGGCTTTGGCTGATGGCGGCGAGATTGCGCTTGGCTCAAGAGGTATCAATAAAGCAGGATTTGAGAATGCGGCTTCGAAGTACGCCGCTTACTACGGGGGGCTCGATGCCAAGAGCGGTTTTAATGTGTTTACTCAGAACCTCTGGTATATGGGGAAGCTGATGGGGGAGGGTCGTTTACCGACTTTGAAGAAACTGATCGACCATCAGCAGGAGTTTATCAAGGCCTTCGAGGAGATCGTGGAGCGTCCGAATGAGCAGGAAGAGGCTTTGAGGAATATGGCGATTCGGTGCTTGGCTTAGGGTAGAGGAAGGGAGGTCGGATTTGTCTCCAGATCCGCTGCGCCTTTAGCCCTTGCCCTAAGTGGAGGTAAGCCTAGAACGGGGAGCTTTTTCGCGGCGGGGCGACTCGCGGCGGTTTTCGTCTTTATTCTGCCTCATGCGAATTTGCATCTTCACTGACAGTTTCATGCCCTACATTTCGGGGGTCAGCTCTACGATTCTGAATCAGGCTAATGAAATGGCGCGGCGGGGGCATGAGGTGAGCATCTTTCATCCTACGACGAAACGCATTGATAAGGAAGCAGTTGGAGTGGGCTTGGAGCCGTCGATCGCGACCCATGGCCTCCCGCTATCGATCCCGACCCCAAAGATTCCGAAGCTGCGGTTTGCGGTGCCGCTTTTCATTTACACTTATCGGCGTCTGAGGAAGAAGAACCCGGACCTCATCCACTGTCACACCGAGTTCGGCTGCGGTTTGGAAGGAATGCTTCTGGGGCGTTGGAAAAAAGTACCTGTGGTGGGGACCTTCCATACGTTCTTTGCGGAACCCACTTATCTGAAGCAGTTCCATTTGCCGAATTTGGCGATTACGCGTTATGGGATGTGGAAGTATTCAGTTACTTTCTACAATCGCTGTAATCGACTGATTAGTCCCTCGGACTCGGTGCGCGATCATTTGGTGGAGAAGGGAATTAAGACGGATCCGATCGTGATGTCTAATGGCATCGAAATGGTGGACTTCCTTCCGAGCGACGAGATCAGATCCTTTCGCGAATCGATGGGGATAGATGACTTCGCTTACGTTTATGTCGGTCGGATTTCGCCTGAGAAATCTATGGAGGTTGCTCTGGAAGCGTTTGGCGAAACGAGGCGGAAGCATCCGAAGGCGAAGTTTGTGGTCATAGGGAACGGACCTTCTGATGAAGCGGTGGATAGTAAGATTCGCGATTTGGGCTTGGGCGGTTCAGTGATTCGCACGGGCAGGGTTGAACGCGATATTTTAATGTCGAAGAATTATCCGCTTTTGGGCGATGCGTTTATTACGGCTAGCAAAACGGAGAATCAGCCCATTAGTATCCTGGAGGCGATGGCTTTCGGCCTCCCTTTGGTGGGTCCGAAAGCGAAGGGAATCCCAGAGCTAGTAGAAGATGGAAAAAATGGATACCTCTTCGAACCAGACGACGTGAAGGGAATGTCCGCTGCAATGAATCTGATGATCGAAGATCGAGATGCGACTAAAGCGATGGGCGAGGCCTCTTTGGCTCTTGCTCGGACGCACAGTATGGAGGCGGTTGGAGATCGGCTGGAGGGGATTTATCAAGGAGCTATTGAATCGATGCTGAAGGAGCGAGCGAGTCGCCGTTCAGCTCATTAGCGAAAGTCCGTTCTTCGGGAGTGGTGAAATAGCGGTCGAGCCTGGAGATCGGTTGATCTTGGGAATCCGCTAGAGCTTTTGCTTGGGCAAAGAATTTGGCCGCTTTCTCAGGTTGATCGAGTCGGAGCAGAACGCGGGAGACTTGGGCCGTGGCTTTGATGCTATTTGGATTCCTTCGAATGGCTGCGAGGAAGTGTTCTTGCGCCTGCTCGTAGGAATTGAGATTGAAATGGGCAATGCCCAGTCCGTAGCGAGCATCGAAGCTATTGGGCTCTTGCTGGAGAATTTCTTGGTAGCGTACGATCGCTGCCTCGCTTTCTCCGGATGAGATGAAAGCAGCAGCAAGTAGGGTTTTTGTGGATACTAAATCGAAGTCGCTTCTCTCGACGGCGGTTAAGTGTTCGATAGCTTGCTTGAAACGGCCTTGGGAAAGGTCGATTTTCGCGAGAGCGATTCTTGTTTTATTTAGGTCTGGTTGCTTTTCGATCGCTAGGCTAAAGAGTCGATGGGCCTCGGCGATTTCCCCTCTCTCAAGCAAGACGCCCGCGTTATTGTGCAAGGCTTCCGCATAGTCCGGTAGCTGTTCGATGGCTCGGGCAAAGCTTTTCTCAGCCAGGGAATGGAGACCGTTCGATGCGTATAGGACGCCGAGGTTGTTGTGCGCGGCAGCGAAATCGGGTTTAAGTTCGATTGCGCGGCGGTAGTGAGCGGCGGCTTTTGCGGCCTTGCCGGAACGAGCTAAGGAGAGACCGAGACTGTTGCGCAGATAGGGGTTATTTGGCTCTCCGGCAATCTTGTATTCAAAGTATGTAGACTGAAGTGTTTGAAGGTCCGCTTGGTTCTTGACGATAACTTGGATGGAGATCTCGCCCATTTCGTCAGAGGAGTTCCAGCCGTATTGAATGCGTTTTGGGGGATAGTTGGGATTGCGAAAGTTTTGAGAGGAGTTGTCGTAAGTGTAGCGCATTACTATATTCGATCCTTTAGGAAGAGGAAGCGGTTCGGAGAGTTCGTAATCGGCCTGCCAGCTGAAGTCCCATTCGCTGATCCGGATGAGACCTTGCTGCTCGCCATTGGGCAGTTCCGCATAGACTTGGAGGTCTTTACCAAGGTAGTGGGCGTGTGGGTACAGTCTTAGTACTTCAACATCGACGGGTAGGGTAAAGCTTTGTTGGACGAGGTAATTCGATTCTTCAGCCGGGATGTCGATTTTAGAGTCCTTTAGGAGTAGGACGAACGTTGCGCGGGTGGGTGGTTCGTCTGAAAAGTGAAAACCGATTTCAGGGCGGACCGGTTCCTCTTTGCCTGAAGGCAAGAGATGGAGTTGCACCACGAGATGGGAGTTTGGACTGAGTTTCCAAGCGGTACCGGGATGGGCCTGGTAGGGAGTTTGTCCTGTTGTCCATCCGATGAAATGTCCGTCAGGATTGACCGCGCCGGCCATGTCCATGCCGTCAAATCCAGGCTCTGGAGAGATGAGGTCTTTTTGTAGAGAGCTAGAGGTTCTATCGATCTGCAGGACGGCGTGATGAACGACTTTGGCATTGCCGGGGAGAAACTCCACTGCTCGGACGTATTTGGGGGAGGCGAGCTTTATTGGGATGACTAAGGTTCGGAAAACGTCGTTTCCTTCAGGAGGCAGCAGGTAGGCCTCGGAAGGGCTGACGATGAGGTCAGGTTCTCCTAGGGTCCATGCAGATGAAAATTCTGGGGGAGAGGGAGGAGGAGTGTTTCCTTCAGGAGATCCATTTCCGAGCCAAGCAAGGAGGGTTGCGATTTGTTGCGAGGAGAGAGATCTGTCTCCCTTGAAGTGAGGGCCGTATCCGGAATCTGGTTTCCAGGGCGGCATGAAGCCCGATTCGATGACTTCGGCAATTTGCCTCGAACGCCTGGAGACTGAACGGTAATCGTGAAAGCTGAAGGGGGCTGATCCTTCTGGGCGATGGCAGACAGCGCAGTTTTCGTAGATGATGGGGGCGATGTCTTGATTGAATGTGATTTCAGCAGCTTCGGATGGGACGAAGCTGTTGAGGAGGAAGATTTGTACTATGACTGTGGCGAGTCGCAATTTGCTGAATAAAAAAACGATGCGCCCAGTTTAAGACGCATCGCTGTTGTTGGAAATAACGTTTTCCTGGACCTAGAATCTGAAGGATGCTCTCAGCTTGATGTCGCGGGCTTGAGGCAGGATGTAGTTCCTGACTTCGAATACGCCTTGGGCATTGGCTGTAGTGTCGAGTTGATTGATCGACAGTTCGTCTTCGTCGAAGAGGTTGCGAATATTGAGTTGAAGATCGAGGGTGTATTTTTCGAATTTCTTCTTCCAGCCGAATACTGCATCGTAGAAGAGCCAATCGTTGTGTTCGAGGACGCCGAGTGTCGGGTGAACTTGGATACGACCGTCGGTGAAGCGAGCTCCGCCGCCCACGCGAAAGCTCTTGAGTGGACCTTCGTCGAATGTATAGTTGGTAAAGAAGTTCCACTTGGTTTGGCGTTGGCCTGGAGATATGCCGCCGGCGAGCGCTTGTTGCGCGTCGCCTGCTCTTTGGATAAGAGCGATGGCGTCTGCGAACGTCGCTCCCTGGTTGAGATCGCCGCTGACATTGCCGGGCATCAGAATGGTTTGACTGGCGTATTGCTCGAAAAATGGCTTGCCCGTCGAACCTTCCCACCAGCCGGTGAACTCCGGCAAGGAATCTGAGAGCATCAACTCCGTGTCCGAGTAGTTGAGCATCGCTCGCCAGTTGTCATTGATATTGCCCACGGCGGTGAATTCGAAGCCTTCGGAACTTTCCGACTTCGTTCCGACCTCTGCGGTGATTTGTTGGCTATCGTAGGTGGAGGCATCGATCAGTCCTTGGTCTTGGAGTTCGTCATATGTGTTCTTGATAAGGCTTATGGCGTTACCATCTACCCAAGCCACAAAGCTGCTCACGTTGTTCGAAGTGGTTTCATAAAACGCAGCCTTCAAGAAAAGCTTACCTTCCAGTAGATCGACGGTGAAGCCATAGTCTTCCGATTCACCATTTGGCACTGGATTGATTCCTCCCGCTTCTCCTGGACCTCCGAAGATATCTTTATCGGAAAAGTCGGATATGCCTGCGTTTGTTGAAGAGTTGTAGAATACCGAGAAGTTCTGATTTATATGATAGACCCCGCCGTAAGATTCGGTTTCGCCTACGAATTCCTGAACTAAGGCATTGTCGCGGTCGATGATGTCGCGTTGGCCATCAAACGTATTCACAATGCCATTACCATTTGGCGAAAATAGATAGAAGTCGTCTTCTCTGAGGCCCCAGGTGAGGAACAGCTTCTCGTTAAGGAAAGAACTTTGTCCCGCGATCATCATCGCGTCTATACTAGATTCTTCGTCTTTGACGCGAAGCGTCTGCCAATCTGAAACGAGCGTTACAGGCGTGCCATCGGCGAGACCTGTGTCGTAAGCGAGACTTTCGGCAGGAACGGACACGGTTATAGGGTCGCCGTCCCAATTGTCTCCGAATCCGATGCCTGGGATCGCTCCAACGCGCCAATCGGCGAGGTCGTTCGGATCTTCCAAGTAGTGGCGGACATAAACTTGGTTATTGCCGTTCCAAATGGTGCGGTTGAAGGGACCTCCAATAAAGCGGCCTTGAGAGTCTAGTTGGCCGAGAACTTCTGGATTCGTCCAAACATACATTTCGGAGTCGCGACGGAATTCGCTTTGGCGGCTTTGTCCCATGGCCGCGAGGCGGTGGTTGCCGACCCAGCTATCCGTCTTGATTTCATGAGATATGGTCGCTCGAATGTAGTCTTCTGTGAAAAAGCGAGAATCCCTTTCGAGTCGCGATTCGAAATAGAGTTCGCCTGCATAGGGATTGGGAGATCCATCGGCCAGGGTTGGGTTGGGGTCGCCAAGAAGGTCGGGACCTACGCCGCGGTGGCTGAAGCGATCTACTTCGTACTTGGCCCATGAGAGTTCGACGAATGTGTTTTCGCCAAGTTGCTGGTTGAGGTTGGCGGACATGTTGCGGATGTCGCGGGCTCCGCGCATGACGAGGGGTCCTGAGGTGGTTCCATTTGGCGGCACGACGAGAGTTCCAAAACCTGCGGGGTCGCTCAGAACGTTGTTTTCGTAGGTGAAGTGGTTGTCGCGGGGTCCGGCGTCGGAGAGCGAGGTGGCGGCGCTGCCCCTGTGGTTGGCAATGAGTCCGGCGCCGTTATCGACGTAGCTGATGCGATTGATCGTTCCGATAATGCCCTCGGCCGACCCGGCCTCGCCGCCGACGAGGGGCCGACCTGCGGCGAGCCATTGACTCGCTCGGTCTTGAGGGCCGAATGGCATGGTGGGAGAGTCCATTACGTCGCCGTACTCGTATTCGAAATCGATAGTAGTCTTTTCGAGAGGCTTGTATTTTAAGGAAAGGTGGTAGCGGTCGTCGCGACGGTAGGCCCATGCTCGGTCATTCTCGCCGTTTTCGTTGTGCAGTATGTTTAGTCGAATGCCCAAGACATCTTCGATGAGGACTTTGTTGTAATCGATGTGGCCGCGAAGTCGGTCGGCATCGCCTAGGGTGAGGTTGACCGTGGTAAATTCATTGCCGAGAATCGGTTTCTTGGTGGACGAGTTGATGAGACCGCCAGCCTTGGCTACGCCGAATAGAATAGAGTTTGGCCCCCGCGACTCATCGATTCGCTCTAGATTGTATACGTCTTGATC
The DNA here is from genome assembly GCA_039186805.1 of Verrucomicrobiota bacterium. Taxonomy (GTDB): domain Bacteria; phylum Verrucomicrobiota; class Verrucomicrobiia; order Opitutales; family Opitutaceae; genus JBCCZW01. Next base: position 8,068 of record JBCCZW010000026.1, on the reverse strand, counting down.
CCACTCGTAAGCGAAATAGTTTCTCGCTTGGTCCGCATCCAATCCTCGGATACGGAAGCGCGCATCGAAAGCGGTTAGCTGGTTGCCGCCGAAGGTGCCATCGTCTTGCGATAGTTCTGGGGTCATGTTTACGGAGTACTCGAGCGTTTCCTCGAGACTGTCGGCGCCTATGTCCTCGATGAATTCTTTAGTGAAAACGGTGACGGGGGCTGGGGTGTCTTTGAGGCGGCTGTTCATTCGACTGCCGGCAAGAGTGTTCTGAGCGGCATAGCCGACGTCTCCGGACCCATCGACCTCGAAAGGCGAAAGTTCGTAGACTTCGTTATCCTGGGCGAGCGCGGGAGATGAACCTGCGAGTAGTAAGGCGATGGGAGCCGCAAATCGTAGTGATATTTTGGTTACGAAAAGTAGATTTAGTAGCGATTTTTCTAATTTCATGTTTGAGTGTATATTTGCATCAGGAAGCCTCAGACCGGTCGTTTCTCGGATCTAGCCACAGCGCTGCCCTCCGTGGACGCGCAGTGGCGCCCTTCGCAGGATTGGGTGTAGTTTGAAAACGAATGCGCTCGGTTTAGACTTAAAGGGTGTCGGAAGAAACTGATTCTAGCCGGCTCTCACAATTGCATATACATGGGACTCGTAACATATAGAGCCTGGAAAAGGGTACGCACTGGGCTCAGACGGTTGGATATTGGAATATAATTTTGGCTTTCGAAAAGTTATGCAGAGTTTGCCGAGCATTTTTTTAGTATGAGCGCAGATCGGAGTTGTGTAACCCGTAACATAATTCTTTTCTGATACATCGATGTCTCGCCCAACTATGCAGACCATTGCCGATCGAGTCGGCGTGTCCAAGACCACCGTGAGTCGGGTTCTTCGCAATCATCCGAATCATAATAGCGACACCAAAAAACGGATACTAGAGGTGGCGGAGGAGTTGGGCTACCGACCGAATCCTTTAGTATCGGCATTGATGTCGGACTTGGGCCACAATAGAGGAGCTGGGGCGGATCGCTCTTTGGCTCTTGGTTTGATTCACTGCTTGCCTCACAAACGCAAGTTGTCGGAGCAGATGATCGAGCTGCGAAGAAGCGCGAAGCTTCAAGCGGCTAGGCAGGGTTATGTATTGGAGGAATTTTATCTAAATGAGCCGGGGATGACGCCAAAGCGGCTGATTGAGATCGTAAATGCGAGGGGAATTCAGGGAGTCATTTTCGAGCACTTTTGGTTCCCGATGGAGCGACTGGAGGTAGACCTTTCTAAGCTCTCGGCAGTTGCGATCGGACGATCTATGATGAATCCAAAGGTTCATAGAATCGACACAGACCATTTTCAGGCGATGGCAGTTGCGGTGGAGAAACTAGTGGAGAGAGGTTATCGACGTGTTGGATTAGTGAATACGCTTCCGACGGAATCGATTGTCGGATATCGCCGAGTGGCGGCGTTCAAGCAGGTTGTCGAGTTGCATCCCGAGATCGAAGTTGCCCCTGTGTTTCTTCCCAAAACCGTACCTGCGCTGCATCGCGAATTTAAGGGCTGGTTTGAAGAACAGCGCCCCGAGGTGGTAGCGTCTCAACATATGCATTTGTACGAACACATGGGCGAGATGGGTTTGAAGGTGCCCGAGGATGTTGGCTTTGCGCATTTGGATATGCACAGCGATTTGGTGGGATTTGCGGGATTGATGGCGAATTGGGATTTGAAGGGTTCGATTGCGGCGAACCAGTTAATCGACCAGATTAATCGTAACGAAAGAGGCGTGCCGCAGCAGAATCACATTACGGTGGTTGAAGCGCGTTGGGTCGATGGGCCGAGCATATAGACAATGCGTTCCGAGGAAGTGGCGCCAAGTCGAGATGCGGATTCGGCGACGCGCCGGAGACGGTGAGCCTTACCCGTTTGACGAGCGGCAGTTGCTTCGAGGCGCAGAGCTTCTTTCTGCTGATGGTTAGTTCTCACGTCAGCGCCTATCTATGGTATCCTAGGGCTTGGCGGGTTCGAGCTACGCAGGGAAGGGATTCAACCCGTGAAAGTATGCCGGCGGTTTCGGGCGACTTTTTGGGCGGTTGAACCTTTAGGGTTTTAATGTTCTCGCTGCCGTCGTCGGTGCCCCATTTCCATTGGTAGTTCTTGGGTGGCGGGTAGGAGTCGGTGCCTTCAATGCGCTCGGAGCCTAAGAACTTGAAGATCTTTTCTGTCCAGCGGATGGGGTCCTTGCAGAGGTCTTCGTAGCGTAGCCAAAAATTGGATATACTGTCTTCAGGAAAGCGATCTAGAAGATTGGAGTAGACTGGCGCCCAGTATTTGGCGGCGAGCCAGTTGTCGAAATATCTAGGAATCCAGGGCTCGGCTTTGCGGAAGGCCATCTTTCTCAAGGAAGCGACGTTGGTATGGACGTCGCGGGTGAGGATGAGACGTTTTGCATCGGCCACTTTGGGGAGGAGAGGGTAGCGCTTGGGTTCGTTGAACCAGGCGGGTTTTTTGAGGACGATTATGCGTTCGTCACAGAGTTGGTGGATACGTTGGGCAGCGTCGTCGGATTGGTATTTTTGGAAATTATGTTCGGGTAAGCTGGATATGTCCGGCGCTGCAGACATGAGGGCTTTGAGCAGCGTTGAGCCGGAGCGCATGGTGCTGAGCTCTATAGCTATGGTGCGGCGGGAGGTTTGGCTGCTCATTTGGAATGAAAAATGTGGAATGTGATGCCGAGCCCAAGAGGGCGACACTCGAGGGATGGAGTCGCGAGACATTGGGAATGTGTATAGGAAATTGGGAATGCAAAGAGAAAATTTGGATTTAGGTTGGCCCTTAAAGTTTCTTACTGAGGATGATGTAGAATGCGGAGGACTGGGCCGCTCCTCCCGACCTGGTTTGGGGATGCAGGGGTGTGGTCGGACTAAAGTCCTACCTCCTCTAAAAAGGCTTTTCTTGTAGGGCGGGGTTGTGCAGGGTCTCTCGTTCTCCGTCATGGCTAAGGAAAAAGAAGCAATCACTAATGTATTAGCAGATCGTTATGCGTCGGAAGCGATGCGTGACATTTGGTCGCCAAAGGGGCGTATCCTGATTGAGCGCGATTACTGGATCGCGGTGATGAAGGCTCAGCGCGAGCTCGGGTTGAAGATCCCGGCAAAGGCGATCAAGGCCTATGAGAAGGTTAAGGGAAACATCGACTTGGCTTCAATCGACGCTCGCGAACGCGTTTGCTTGCATGACGTGAAGGCGCGCATCGATGAGTTTTCCGCTCTTGCGGGCTACGAATATATCCACGTGGGGATGACGAGCCGCGATTTGACTGAAAACGTGGAGCAATTGCAGACGCTTCGCGCCTTGAAGTTGGTGCGGACCAAGACGGTGGCGGCCTTGAGCAAAATTTCCGAGCGAGCGGTGGAGTATCGCACGCTGATGATTACCGGTCGCACGCACAATGTTCCTGCTCAGGCGACGACCATGGGCAAGCGCTTAGCGATGGGCGGTCAAGAGTTAATGGTGGCAATCGATCGTTTGCACGATCTGGTCGAGCGCTACCCGGCACGCGGCTTGAAGGGCGCAGTGGGCACGCAGCTTGATCAGCAGACGCTTTTCGAAGGCGATGCCAAGACAGTGCTCAAGCTGGAAGAAAAGGTGGTCGAGCATCTCGGTTTTAAGCAGTCCTTGAAGAACGTGGGGCAGGTTTATCCTCGTAGTTTAGACTTGGATACAGTGACTGCCTTGGAGCAAATTTCATCCGCAGCGGCGAATATGACGAATACGATTCGCTTGATGGCTGGCCAGGGTTTAATGACCGAGGGGTTCTTGAAGGGGCAGGTCGGATCTTCTGCGATGCCGCACAAGGTGAATTGCCGCAGCAGCGAGCGTATCCATGGATTTTGTACGCTCTTGAAGGGCTACGCGGCGATGGCGTCGGGCTTGGCGGGCGGCCAGTGGAACGAGGGAGATGTGTCCTGTTCGGTGGTGCGTCGCGTGATGTTGCCCGATTCCTTTTACGCGATCGACGGCTTGCTTGAGGCTTACCTGACGGTGCTTGGCAACATGGGCGTTTTCGAAGAGGCGGTCGCGGCGGAGAATGCCGTGCAGCTTCCGTTCTTGGCGACGACGTCGATTTTGATGGAGAGCGTGAAGTCGGGGGCCGGTAGAGAGACGGCTCACGAGGCGATCAAGGAAGCGGCTTTGGAGACGAGCAAGTTTATCCGCGAGGGTCGTCCGCAGGAGGCGGATATGCTTGGGCTTTTGGCGAAAGATGATCGCATTCCTCTCGATCTAAAGGCTCTTGAAGGAATCATTTCTCAGTCGAAGCGATTCGTTGGAGCAGCGCCTCAGCAGGTAGACCAGTTCAAGCGTTCGGTTGCTAAGTGGACGAAGAAGTTCCCAGAATCGCTGAAGGTGAAGCCTGGCCGGATGCTCTAGGTTGGCTCTCGGCGACTTGTTGATAGATTTTGTTTATTCTGGACCGCTCTTTTTTCGTGTCAAAGCCCTCGTAGTCTCGATAGCACCTGATAGGTTTTTGAGGCTTTTCGGTTTTAGACTATTTTGCTTTGGGGAAATGCGCGGAATGACTTTTTAAGGGTTTATTACTAATGATCGATATTCCCTAAGTCATTGGAGATCAGCCCCTAAATGATGGAGTAAGCGCTCTCCAGCTGTATGGGCGTAGGGTGTGGCTAGGATTTGGATAGGCTGTTGTTAAGAAATCCCCTAGAGGGACGATACCTTGACCAAATTGCCGGACGCTAACTCACTAAAATGAAATGAACATTCTGATCGCCGACGACAGCAAGGTAGTCATCACGCTGCTCGAACACATCCTCTCTCCTGAACCGACTTACAACCTACGCATCGCCGAGGACGGAGTGGAAGTCTGGGACATGTTGGAGTCGGGCTATCGTCCAGACGTCTGTTTGCTGGATATTGAGATGCCTCAGATGTCGGGGTTGGAATTGCTGGAGAAAATGCGTGGGGATGAGCGGTTCGAGAAAATCCCTGTTCTATTGGTCACGTCCAAGACGGACGTTACCTCAAAGGCTACGGCAGCTGCGTATCAAGTATATGCATACGTAGTGAAGCCCTTTAATCCGCAGAGAGTTTTGGCTTTGGTCAAGGAGGCGTTGGTGGCGACTCAGAGGGAGTTCGCTCCGGTGGGTTTTGAGGATCGATTCGAAGTTTTAAAGCGGGAGCGAATGGATGCCCCGCATTATTTTAAGTCGCTGACCTATTTCGTGGAGCTGCTTGGCTATCGTATGGAAGCGGTACAGCGTCATGTGGAAGCGGGCGATACAGAGTCGTTGAGGGCGAGTTTGTCGCCATTGAGAAAGCAGGCTAAGTTGTTGGGGGGAACGCTGTTTTTGAGCTACTTCGACAAGCTTGAGTCGGAAGGTGTATTCGATTCTCAGTCCTCCAGGGATCAGGCGCGGCACGACTTTAGGCATCTAAGATCTGAATACAATGATCTGAAGGATGCCCTGGAGCTATATTTGAATGTGGTGATCAAGTCCGAGTCCCAGCAGCGCATCGCGACTCAACCGGATATGACGGATTGGGCGCAAGAGAGCATTCGCTTGAGCGCTGAGATTGAAGAGACCAACGAGGATGTGTCGGAAGGGTTTTCGATGGGCGGTCAGCGCATCGTTTTGAGAGCTTCGCGTGGCGAGTCGGATTTGATGAACGCGATGCTTTCGGTCGAAAACGGCAGATTGGTTTTACGGTCGACCTTAGGGGGTTCAGCCGAGGACAGCGAGCTGGGAGCTTTCGATTTGACGGTTTTTCCCGAGCTTTTGGCTGACGAAGCGGTTCAAGTCGAAAACAACTAGGGTTCGTTGAAGTTCGAATGAGGTATATGCCTGCGAGGAAATGCCGATCCTAGTTGAAGACGTCGGGGATAGATTAAGTCGAAGAGGAGCCACTGCTCGCTTTGACTGTTTTCCGAATTTCTCATTCTCGCGAAACTTACCCTCAGCATGAAGATCCTAGTTGTAGACGATAGTTCTACTATCAGAAGACGTATCCGCAAAGAACTGGAAGGCGCAGGACACGAAGTGTTCGATGCTGCGGATGGTATGGACGCTATCGGCAAGTTGTCCGAAGTGAATCCGGATATTATGACCTTGGATGTGGATATGCCGGGTATCGATGGCTATGAAACGTGTCGACGTATTCGCAAAGGCGAAGGCAGCGGCGATCGCTTGGAATTTTCGGATATGCCGATTGTATTCATCACGGCCAACGATACGGAACGTTCGCGGCAGGCGTGCTACAGCGCGGGTGGGAGCGAGTATTTATCGAAGCCGTTTCTGCAGGGCGAGCTGAGTCTGGCGGTCGATCGGGCGAGCAGTATGTACGACAGTATCCGAGGTCACACCGTTCTGATTGTGGATGATAGCAGAGCGATTCGCAGCTACTTGACTCTGGGCTTGAGAGCGAAGGGCTTGAAGGTGATCGAAGCGACTAACGGACAGGAGGCCTTGGACTTTCTGCGAGATTACTCGAAGGAAGTGGACGTAGTGGTGATGGACTACGTGATGCCGAAGATGAGTGGCGACGAGCTTTGCGCGAAGATACGTCAAGATATGGGACTGCGCGATTTGCCGATTATCGCTCAGTCTTCGAGTAAGGATAAGGCGAGTATATTGAAGATGTTTCGGGCGGGAGCTTCGGATTTTTTGGTGAAGCCGTTTTCGATCGAGGAAATCCAAGCCAGGGTTACGGTGCACGTGAATTCCAAGAATTTAGGAGATTCTCTTCGGAGTACCGTGACGGAACTGAAGCGAGCGCATAAGATGAAGGACCAGTTTCTATCGATCTGTTCTCATGACTTGCGGGCGCCGCTTAACGGCATTTTGGGCTTTGCGGAACTGATGTTGATGGATGAGGAGTTGAGTTCTGAAAACAAGGGGTACTTGGGCCACATTAAGGCGTCTTCGGAGTTTCTATTTTCTATTATCAGCGACTTGTTGGATTTGGGTAGGATCGAGTCCGAGAGTTCGGCATTGGAGTTCGAGGCGCTGAATGTCGTCGAGACGATCAATGGCTGTTTAGGCAATTTGAAGCATATGGCCTCGCCGAAGCAGATTAAACTGATTGTCGACAATCGTTGCGAAGAAGCGTTGATCGATGGGGACTCGAATGCGGTGAAGCGGATCTTCAACAATCTGATTTCCAATTCGATCAAATTCAGCCATGCCGGAAGCGAAGTGAGGGCAGTTATTGAAGAGGAGGGCGATCATCTTAGTATTTCGATCGTGGATACAGGTATTGGAATTCCGAAGGAAAAGATCGGAGGCCTTTTCGATCCGAGCGTGAAGACGAATCAGCTGGGAACGAGCGGAGAACAGAGTTTCGGGCTTGGCATGGTGATCGTGAAGAAATTGATCGACCAGCACAATGCGCTCGTGTCGGTTGAGAGCGAGCAAGGCGTGGGTACGACGGTTAAGGTTCGCTTTCCGATCCGAACGGCGACGGTAAACGTTGTTTAGCGAATGGAACCTGTTTTGGTTGCGGCGGAAAGAGCTCGATTGAAGACGAATTTCGCCTCGTCTAGCGGACCATCGCGTAGATGAGGTGAGAGCGTAGTCGATCTGCGATTTCCGGATCCTCGTCAGACGAGAAGCCGACCAGGTTGATCTGATTTTTCGATTCAGTTGATAGCGGGGTGACGTGGATCTTGTACTCGTGTTTGGGGCGAACCGTTTCTATTTCGTATTTGAAGCCATTAATGGCCTTTTCCGGATCTTTGCGGTCGACCATACGAGTGAGGGTTACGGGGTACTGATCGTGAAACTTGATGGTGTAGCTTTTGGTGTCGAGTTCGCTGCCTTTTCGCCAGATTTGGACGCGGGGGTTTAACTGGATGGCTCTGGGAACATCGACTTTAAGCGTCAATTCGTACGGTTTTTCCTCTTTTTCGTCGGTGTACACGAAGATTTTCTTGGTGTAGGAACCGGACTTTCCTTTGGCGTCGAACAGGACGTCTAGACCGGCCGCCTCACCGGGTTCGAAGGTTTTCTTTTCAAGCTGAGGCACAGTGCAACCGCAGGTAGTCTTCGTTTCCGTGATGGTGATGCTTTTGTCGCTGGTG
>JBCCZW010000025.1:0-15587 GCA_039186805.1 Verrucomicrobiota bacterium | reverse complement strand
CCTCAGGCTCCGTGCAGAAAATCATCTGGAAGGGGACTACGCCGTGGTGGAGGCGGAGTTGCTTAACGGTATCCACAGAATTGGTGAAGGCGAAGATGGGCGAACTGTGTGGGCGTTGAGCGGATACGCCGCGAGCCATGGACCCGGTGCGGGTGAAGCAGAGGATGGCGATGGCGTCGAGCTCGTTCGCCATGACGACCGCGGAGTGTTGGATCCGCGTTTTATCGGTGGTGAGGGTGAGTCCTTTGGCGAAGCGGGCTTTGTTTCCTTGTTCGTCGATTGCTTTGGATATTTTAGTGAGGGCTTCCACGCATTCGGATGGGTATTTGCCGATGGTGGTTTCGCCGGAGAGCATGACGCAGTCGGCTTCTTCCTCGACCGCTGTGGCGACGTCGGAGACTTCTGCGCGAGTCGGCATCGGGTTGCTGATCATCGACTCGAGCATGTGGGTTGCTATGATAACGGGCTTGCCCAGCGTTAAGCAGGATTTGACGGCTTTGTGCTGGATAATGGGGAGGGTTTCGAAGGGGCATTCGATGCCTAGGTCGCCTCGGGCTACCATGAGACCATCGCATTCCTGGATGATTCCGTAGAGGTTGGTGATAGCGCTTTGGTCCTCGATCTTTGCGATGATGCGAGCGTTGTGGCCGGCGTTTTCGTCAAGGAAGCCGCGGAGGATCGTGAGGTCTCCCGCCTCTCGAACGAAGGAGAGTGCGAAGAGATCGACGCCTTCTTCGAGGCCGACGAGCGTGTCCTTTTTGTCCTTATCTGTGAGAGCGGGGAGGTTGACCTTCACGCCGGGGAGATTGATGTGGCGCCGGCTGGCGAGCTCGCCGGGAATGATGACTTTGCAGCGGATGCGGGCTTGGTCTTTTTCAAGGACTTCGAGGCGGATGAGGCCGTTGTCGACGAGGACGACGGAGCCGACGTCGATGTCGTTGATGAGATTGGCGTAGTTGATGTCTACGGAGCGGATTTCTTCGGAGCCGGTTTCGCCAGGCTTGATGGTGAAGTCGAAGATTTCGCCAGGCTCGAGCTTGATGGGATGCTCGACGTCGCCTGTGCGGATTTCGGGGCCTTTGACGTCCATCATGATGGAGATGTGGCGACCGATTTTTTCGCCGATCCGTTGTATGCGGCGGCAGACTTTGCGGACATAGTCGTGGTTGGCGTGCGCCATGTTGATGCGGCAAATGTCTACGAAGTGCTTAGACATGAGCTTTTCGAGCATTTCTTCGCTGTCGGTAGAGGGACCAACGGTGAAGATGATCTTTGTGCGACGTGGCTTTCGGTGTGGATCTAGTTCCATGATGAAGGTTCAAGCTGATTAGGGGGAGCTGGATAGAAAAGGTTTCTTTTGTGAAAATCAAGCGGCGGTTTAGTGCTACTTGAGTGATGGTCAAGCTGGGTATTGGAGGGATTTGAGAGGTCGTAGCTCTGAAGTCTGAGTTCAGAGGGGAAACTGGGAGGATGGGCAGTGGGGTTGGCGAGGTCGCCGGCCCACCAGGATCGGCTTCCGGTCCCTGTCTCCCGACTTCCGCGCTAGACGGCTTGGAGGGAGCAGCCGGAACCTGCTTGGATGGTCTCTATGGCGAAGGGGCTCTTCTCTTTCAGGGGGGAGAAGGTCTCTTCGACAGCTTGTTCGCTGTTGCAGTCGGAGCTGAGGTGGGCGAGGAAGACTTTAGCCCATTTGGGACGTTCGATGCTGGAAAGGAGGTCTCTGGCGGCGGTGTTTGAAAGGTGTCCGTGGCGGCCGCTAATACGCTGTTTTAGGGACCAAGGGCGGCGTTCGTCGGCTTCAAGAAGGCTATCGTCGTAGTTGCTTTCGACGATTAGAGTATCGACGTCTTCGATACATTTTGCTACTTTCGCCGGGACGAAGCCGAGGTCTGTAAGCCAAGCGAGTTTTCTGATTTGGGAAAAGAGATCGTCGCCGCGACCGGCGGTGAATTTGAAGCCGACCGGATCGTGGGCGTCGTGAGGGATCGAGAAGCTTTCGACTGTAATGTCCTTGAATGCGAATTTGCTGCCGGTGTTAAAGATGGACCAGTCTGGCTCGTTCTTCAGTTTGGGCTGTAAGGCCTTGGCGGTCATTATGTTGGCATGGACCTTGGGGTTGTACTTCTTGGCGAAGGTTGAAATGCCGGCCGTGTGGTCGCTGTGCTCATGGGTGACAAAGATGGCGTCGATTTCCTCGGGGTCTACGCCGCGTTCTTCGAGCATGCCGCAGATGCGTTTGCAGGAGAAGCCCGCGTCTATGAGAACCTTCGCATTTTCCGTGACGAGGAGCGTGCAATTGCCGGAACTGCTGCTGCCGAGTATGGAAAATTGCATGGACATTTGGACGGACGGTTAGTTGTCGGAGCGGGAATTGGCGGGGTCAAGGGTTTTGGGATGGAGGTAATTGGATTGTGGGATCTGGTCGTCGAACTCACGTTCTATGCCGCTTTTGGAAAGGGGTTAAAAGGGGTACGCGATCGGCGATCGCGTCTACAGTTAGGTATTGGGCTATAAGATCGAGGCGTTAAGCTTCTTTCTTCGGATGATGAGCAGGGCTAGGTTCGGGGCGGCGCCCGAACCCTACCTTGTAGGATGTGTTAGGACGAAACGGAGGTCGTCTCTCTAGGGAGAAAGTGGGGATATCGCTTAGCGCCTGAAGCTTGCATTTTTTCTTTGGAAGCCTCTAGTGAGCGATTGCTTTAATTGGTTCGCTGCGGTGGATCCGCTTTTTTACAAGTGGGTTTCCTGCAATGTTCGGGCGGATAAACTCGTTCGAGAGGGGGCTGGAAAGGGTGACCTTTTGGCCATCTGACCACAGAATCACACGACACCGATGTCTACCAAGAATAAGCCTAAGATGTACTTGCATAAGACGGATCCTGCCGAGGATGCGCCGATCGCTCGCGAATACGACGAGTCGTTTCGGCCGACGGAAGGTTACCGTGATTCGATGCCGGATTTGATGGAGTCGGTTGAATCGATGCAGGGGGCCAATGTGCCCATTCAACAGGTGGGTGTTTCAAATTTCCGCCTCCCATTGAAGATTCGGAAGGGCGATGGCTCCTCGATGGAGATTGAGGCTTCGGTCTCGGGTACGGTGTCCTTGGAGGCGAATTTGAAGGGGATTAATATGTCCCGCATCATGCGTTCCTTTTACGAATTGAAGGACGAGGTGTTCGGTCCGGAGTCGCTTAAGAAACCGCTCGATTTGTTCCGCGACAAAGTGGATAGCTTCGATGCGCGGATCATGTTGAAGTTCAACTATCCGATTGTGCAGGAAAGCTTGCGTAGCGGTTTGGAGGGCTACCAGTACTACAAGGTGGCTTTCGAAGGTAAGCTTTCTAAGTCAGGGACTTATGAGGCGTTTGTTCACTTCGACTACGTGTATTCGTCGGCTTGTCCGTGTTCGGCGGAGTTGGCGGAGCATGCCAGGGATTCGCGGAAGGCCTATTCGATTCCGCACTCTCAGCGCAGCAAGGCGCGGGTGACGGTGAGACTGGCCGAAGGGGCGACGATTTCGATCGAGGAACTACAGCAGCATTTGCTGAACGCGCTGAAGACCGAAACGCAGGTGATGGTGAAGCACGAGGATGAGCAGGCTTTTGCGGAGATGAATGGCGCTTACATCAAGTTTGTGGAAGATGCGGCTCGGCTCGTTTACAAGGAGTTGGCCAAGGACGAGCGGATTGCGGACTTCCAAGTGGCGTGTTCGCATTTGGAGTCTCTTCACTCGCACGATGCGGTTTCGGTGATTTGCAAAGGCGTCCCGGGCGGTATGAAAGCCGATTTCTTCGATTTCGATAGCTTGATTTGCTGAGTTTTTGGTCCGCTAAATTACACTAATATTCGCTAATAGAATTGGGATGATGGGCTCTGCTGATCGTGTCAGGAGGCCACGATCCACCTTTGATGATGGGCTTTGCTGAGTCGGACTAAAGTCCGACCTCCTTTTTGGATGGCACCTTCGGGCTTTTCATTCTGGGTGAAAGGTGCCTATTATTTTAGGTTTTTCTAATCGAAGGTTTATTTGACGATGGCAACGGTTACACAGACTCGCTCTTTTTCTGAGGCTGAAATTGGCCAGGAAGCGAAACGCTTGCTGGAGAAGTTGATGCACGTCGAGTGCGATTCGCGCCATTCATGGAATGAGGAAACTTGCCGCCAGATTGCTCCGCTGACCTTGGAGATCAACGAACTGAAGAAGGAGCAGAGGGCGATCATTCTCGCTCACTCGTACGTTGAGCCGGAGATAATTTATGGCGTGGCTGACTTTTCGGGAGATTCCTACATGCTTAGCATGAATGCGAAGAAGTCCGAGGCGAAGAAGATCATTTTTTCGGGCGTAGTGTTTATGGCGGAGACGGCGAAGATTTTGTCTCCCGATGCCGAGGTGCTGGTTCCGGATAGGAATTCGGGCTGTTCTTTGGCGGATTCGATTACGGGCGAGCAGCTTCGGGATATGAAGAAGCTGTATCCGGATGCTGGAGTCGTTTGCTATATCAATAGCAATGCGGACGTGAAGGCGGAGTGCGACGCCTGCGTGACTTCGAGCAATGTATATAAGATCGTGGCGGCAATGCCGCAGAAGCAGATCCTTTTCGTCCCGGATCGTTTGATGGCGGAAAACATTCGCGTCGAGATGAAGAAGATGGGCGTGGATAAGGAGATTATTTCTTCGGACGGCACCTGCATTGTGCATGATACTTTTGACCCGCAGATTATCGCTGACGCTCGCGGTAAGTTTCCTGGCTTGAAAGTGGTCTCTCACCCTGAGTGCACGTTGGATATCACTTCGAAGAGCGATTACGTCGGAAGTACTGGGGGAATGATGTCGTACGTTAAAGGGACTGAAGCCCCTTATTTTATGATGTTGACCGAGTGCGGCTTGGTAGAGCGTATAGAGGTCGAGAGTCCAGAGAAGCGTTTCATTTCCGGCTGCAAGCTTTGCCCTTTTATGAAAATGAATTCGCTTGAGAAGATCCGCGATGTATTGGTGAGCCCACGACAGGATCAAGTCGTTGAATTAGAAGAAGAGCTGCGTTTGAAGGCTCAACGTTCGATTGAGCGTATGTTCGAGATAGCGGAAAGCTGAATTAAATGAAAAGTTAAGAGCGAAAAGTGAAGAATGGTTTGAAGGAACGTATTCACTTTCTAATTTTTAGCTTTTCGTTTTTCGTTTAAATTTTGGATACGATTCGCACAGATTGTTTGGTGATTGGGACGGGCTTGGCTGGGTGCGCTTATGCGCATTACGCGGCAAAGCTTGGGATGAAGGTTACGTTGATTTGTCCGGATGAGCTTTCGAAAGGAGCCAATAGCCAGTGGGCGCAGGGTGGAATAATCTACGATACGTCGGTTGACCCTGAGCAGTTGAAGAAGGATATTATTAATGCTTCCGACAACACTGCGAATCCAGAGGCAGTAGATTCCTTAGTCGAGCATGGGCAGGCAGCGGTGCAATCATTGCTTTTGGATGAACTGGATGTGCCGTTCGACAGGGAGGAGAATGGCGAGTTGAAGTTTACTCGTGAAGGTGGGCACAGCGATCGTCGGATTATCTTTTCGAAGGACTTAACGGGGCATGCGATCCTGACGAACATGCATGAGCATGTGGTGAGCTTAAAGGGTGTACAGGTTCTGACGAATACGGTGGCGGTCGACCTATTGACGCTTTCGCATAATTCGGTGAATCCATTGGATAAATACAAGCCGATCACTTGTATTGGCGCTTATGTTTTGGATACGTCTTCTGGCGATATTAAGGCGATAGTGGCGAAGAAGACGATTTTGGCGACCGGCGGTTTGGGGCAGCTTTATCAGAACACAACAAATCAGCCTGGAGCCGTTGGGCATGGATTTGCGATGGCCAAGCGGGTGGGGGCCCGGTTGATAGATCTAGAGTATATTCAGTTTCATCCTACGGTTTTTCTGAAAAAAGGTTGTCCGCTATTTTTGGTATCCGAAGCTGTGCGCGGCGAGGGTGGCGTGCTGGTGAATAGCAAAGGATATCGGTTCATGGATAGTCAGCATCCTCGAGGCTCGCTTGCTCCGCGGGATATTGTTTCTAGAGCGATTCATCGGGAGCTGCTGGCCTCGGGCGAACCTTGTGTTTATATTGATTTATCGAGTAGGGATGCGGATTATATCAGAGATCGCTTCCCGTCAATTTACCAGCGTTGTTTAGATTGCGGAGTGGATATCACGAAAGAACCGATTCCCGTGGCGCCGGCGGCGCACTACACTTGCGGCGGCGTGTTCACCGATAGGGATGGTCGGACCTCTGTGTTGAATTTGAATGCGATCGGCGAGACGGCCTGCACGGGCCTGCATGGAGCAAACCGTTTGGCGAGTACTTCTCTGCTGGAGTGTTTAGTTTCCGCAAAACTGACGTCTGAAGCGGATAAGGAAGATTTGGATACGAAGGACTTTCATCTTCCTGAGGTGCATCCTTGGAAGGCGCCTGAGGAGGTGGCGGATGAGGTTTTGGTGCGTCAGGACCTGAAGCTTATAAAGAGTACGATGTGGAACTACGTGGGATTGGTGCGATCGCCACGCCGCTTGCATCGGGCGAGACGTATTTTATGGGAGTTGGATGACGAGATCGAGGAGTTTTACGATGGGAACCGTTTGACGAAGTCTCTTATCGAATTAAGGAATGCGGTGAAGACGGCTTTGTTGGTGGTGCACGCGGCGAGTTTGAATCCCCATAGCAAAGGGAGCCATTTTGTTTTGGAGGAGGAAGAGGAGACGGATTTGGTTCCGGCTAGGGATTTGGAGTTGAAGTAGAGCTTATGGGCTCGGGTTTTCGGTCCGCATATCGACGCATATCGACGCAGATAATGATGGCTGTTGGGGACTTGAAGTAGTGGGTAAGTGGATTGTTCTGGACGAAACGGACCTTGTTAAATTCTGCCAGCGATGGGCGGTGTTAGTTCAAGTAAGCATTGTTGATATTTTATCTGTTAAGATATGCGGACAAAGAATAGAACCATGACATTTTTCTGACATTTCTTTTGCTTGGGGATGACAACTTCTCATTGGGGATGTGGTAGGGTGGGAGTATGAAAAATCTAAGTAGGCTTTTGTTGGGTGTATTTTGCGTGTTTGGCTTTGCGGGCGGTTTGCTGGCGAAATCGGGAGGTCCGGAGATACGATTGAATGTGGGACTGGATCATGGCTTGTTGATTTCGGGGGAAACCTCGAAGGCCTATCTGAAGGTCGGGCTACTGCCTGAGCGTGGAGATTTTGAGGTGGATCGTACGCCGATTCGGGTGGCGATCGTTTTGGATCGCTCGGGATCCATGGGAACGGATAAGATGGAGACGGCGAAGAAGGCGGTGATCCAGGCGGTACGTCTGCTTTATCCAAATGATCATGTTTCGGTCATCGCTTACGATGATAAAGTCGAGGTGGTGGTGCCGATGACGCGCAAGTCGAAGCTGGAAGTTTTCGAGAGTAAGGTAAGAAGCATTCAGGCGCGTGGGAGTACGGCGATTTATGCAGGAGTGAACGAGGCGGCCAACGAGTTGCGTAAGGTCTTAAGCGATACATCGGTGAATCGCGTGTTGTTGTTGTCGGATGGTCTTGCGAATGTGGGGCCGCAGACTCCCGGGGATTTCGATCGATTGGGGCGAGCTTTACAGTCGGAGGGGATCTCGGTTTCGACCGTTGGTTTGGGAATCGATTATAATGAGGATTTGATGACTTCTTTATCGGGAGCGGGCGAAGGGAATGCCTATTTTGCGGAAGGAACGGCAGATTTGCCGCGGATCTTCGAAAATGAGATCGGAAGCTCTGCGGCGATTGTGGCGCGAGATGCGAAGGTTGAGGTTTTATTCGCAAAAGGGGTTAAGCCTATCCGCATCATGGGACGGAGCGGTAGTGTAACGGGGGATACGGTTTCGTTCGAATTGAAGAATTTGTTCTTGGGTGATGAGAAGTATGCTCTGATTGAAGTAGAAGTGGATGGTCGCGCTTCGGGTAGCGAGATTTCGCTGGCTCGGGTGAGAGCGAAGTATCGGGATTTCGAGAACCGTGGAGGAGAAGTCTATCGCGATAGCGTGATGGTCGGATTCACTGGGGACGTAGAAGAGCAGGAGCGATCGGTGGATTTGGGCGTGCAGCGCGAGGTGGTGCGTATCCAAATTGCGGAGGCGAGGGAGAGAGCTATTGAATTGGCGGATGCCGGTCGAGAGAAGGAAGCGGCGGATTATGTGCAGCAAACCTGGGAGTCAGTGGCTCAGCAGAATTCGGCTTGGGGCGATGAGGAGATCGCGAATCAGAATATCGAGTTGCAGATGCAAGTCGCCGACTTGCAAAACGAAGGGATGAGCAAGAAGAATCGCAAGGCTCTGAGGCGCGACGCGTATAGCAGTTTGAATCAGACGAAGAAGTAGGAGGTCTTGGTTAGAACTCTTTGGGTCCGCAGATTTACGCAAATTAACGCAGATGGTTGGAGGTGATAGGTTGAGGAGATTGAGGCCTGTCGCTTTCTTGGGGTTAGCCAGCTGTTTGGCGCTTGGAGAGGGCGGTTTTGATGGAAGTGAGTGGCTGGACCTCGATACCGTGTACTCGGATCCTGCATCGTTCCCAAGCTACAGCGGTGAACCTGTTGAGTTCATAGAACTCCCACTAACTAGAAGTTTTGAAGCTATAGAACGATTGGAAGAGGCTCGCTGGGTTGAACTTGAGGCTGGCGAATTTCAAACTCTAGTAAGTGATAGGTCATCTATTCCGAAGGGAATGAAACCGTATCTAGTTCGAGGCGTGGCAAAGCATGGCATTGGTAGCCGTTTCGAGGTCTTTTTGCAGACAGATCGTCTGGTTGTACTCTGCGTATGTATCACGCTTTTGGAGAACGACGCCTACAAGGTACCTTTAGTAATCTTCTTAAGTGAATCTCCTAGTGAAGTGGAAATTCGTCACCATTTAATGGGGTGGTAGTCATTTCTTGTGGCGAGCGGATATTGTGTGTGGCGCCTGGGGGTGAGGAGGGTTGCAATTGGGCGGCCCTCCTTCTTTTTTGTTATGGTGAATTGGCTTGGCAGGCAGTGGATGATTCCGATGACTTTGGTCCTAGTGGCGGCGCTAGGGATGGGGGGAGTCTCGATGTGGCTGCTCTTCAAGGAGGCTGAGCGTTTGGAGATGATCAATGAAAACTCTCAGAGGAAGGAGGCTGAAGTCGTAGCGGCGGACACGAGTTTAATTGTCGCAGATCTGAAGTTGGGAGTGATGGAGGCTTTGAGGTCTTTTGATGAAGATTCGCTGCATAATTTGCTTCTGCCTTGGGTATCCAAGAATTCGCTGTTGGAGTTTGCGTTTGCGCATGATGGTCGGGGAGCGGAGAATGTTTCATATTATCCGGCCGACATAGATTTGTGGATACAACCGATATTGAGATCAGAGAATGCATGGCTTTGGAGCGATGGAGTTGAAGAATCTTTAGTCGAGGATTTTTCCAAGAGCGCTGATTGGGCGGCTACAGGTTATAGCGCGAATAATTTGGAGCAGAGGTCGAGGATTCGTCAGGAGAACTTTGCCTCGCAGCAGTTAGCTCAGGCCTTTAATTCGACTTTATTGGAGGCGGATGATCGGAGCTTGGTGGAGGCCTTAGAGGGAGGAGACTTATCCGCTTTGGAGGAGGTGGCTCTTGCCGGGGAGGAAAATTGGGAGTGGGTCGAGAGCGAAGGAGTGAGTAGATGGGTTGGTTTTGTTCGGTATGCTCGATTGGGTCGCGTGGCGGGGGCTTCGGTGAATCTGAATGATTTGAAGAATCGGTTTCAGGATGGCCTGCCGGGGCGCTCTTCGTTTGGAGGAACGGCGTATGCATTGTTGGATGCGAAGGGGCAAGAGGTCGCATCGACGAGGAATGTTGGAAAACTGAATGAAGAGGAGGCCGAGGTGAGTTTTGCTATCGGCCTTGGGGAAGAGTTGCCGGGGTGGTCTTTGGTCGCGTATCCAGTGAATCGTGACGTTTTGTCTTCGGCTTTTCTGTTTGCGACGGGGTTGCTGATTGCGGTATTGGTGATCGCTCTGTTGTTCGGGGGAATCTGGTTGGGTCTGCAGACGCGGCGGAGTCAGTTGGAAGCGGCTCGTAGGTCGAGCTTCGTTTCGAACGTTTCTCACGAATTGAAGACGCCTCTGACAACAATTCGGATGTACTCGGAGTTGTTGGAAGTAGGGCGAGTGAAGGATGAGAAAAAGCGTAGTCGTTATTTGAGTACGATTGCTTCGGAGAGTCAGCGTTTGAGTCGCTTGGTGAATAATGTGCTGGATTTCAGTCGGCTGGATCGAGGAAAGACAAAAGTGTCGATGGAACGTTTGGATTTGGGCTTGTTGGTGAGCTCGTTAGTGGAGATTAAGCGGGAGGATTTGAGAGAAGCTTCGATGGAGGTGGAATGGGTGAGGCCGAATGAGATGATCAAAGCGATGGGAGATCGGGATGGGGTGGCACAGGTATTGGGGAACTTGATTGATAATGCGGTCAAGTATGCGAGTGAAGGCAAGTGGCTGGGATTGGAGATCAGCGAGAGGGGCGACAATGTGGAGATTAAGGTGCGAGATCGTGGTCCTGGGATTTCTGGGGGTAAGGCGAAGGAGCTGTTTAAACCTTTCGAACGAGGTGATGATCGTTTGGTGGCGACGCAGAGTGGAGTCGGCTTGGGCTTGAGCATTGCCAAGGGTTTGGCGGATGAGATGAAGGGCAGTCTGAGCTATGAGGCGACGAGGGGCGAAGGAGCGTGTTTCGTCTTTAGATTGAGAAAGGAAGTTAAATGAGTGGTCGGTATCGGGTATTGGTAGCAGAGGATGACGAACACATTCGCATTGGTTTAGTGGATACTCTTGAGAGTGAGGGCTATGAGGTAGAAGCGGTGGGTGATGGAGCCGCTGCATTGGAGGCGTTTAGGGGAGGGCGGTACCATTTAGCGCTGCTGGATGTAATGATGCCGGAGAAGGATGGGTATGAGGTTTGCCAGGCGATTCGGCGAAAGGATCGGAATGTAGGAATTATTATGCTGACTGCGAAGGGGCAGGAAATTGACAAGGTTTTGGGACTAAAGTTGGGAGCGGATGATTACGTGACCAAGCCCTTTGGAATTCATGAACTGCTGGCTCGGTTGGAATCCACGCTGCGTAGAGCTGGCGCAAGTGCGGTTGATGCGGGACGGCATGGAGAGTTGCCGGGCGAATTGGACTTTAGCGGATTTGCGGCGAACCGGAAGACTTTGGAAGCGGTGAGGGGAGAGAATAAAATTGGGCTGACCGCGAAGGAGATCGTCTTGCTGGAGATCTTTTGGAGGAGGCCGAATGAAGCCCTTTCTCGAGATGAGTTGTTAAACGCAGCATGGGGTATCGATTATATGGGTACAACGCGGACTCTTGATCAGCATGTACTGCAGTTGAGGAAGAAGTTGGAGAAGATCGGAGTGGAGAGATTTTTAGAGACGGTGCATGGAGTGGGGTATCGGTGGCGTAAGGAGTAGTGAATAGTGAGTAGTGAGTGTGGAACTTTGATGATGGGGTTTGAGTCTTGAACCACTGATGTGCACTGATGTGATTCGGTCGAGTTAGGACCGGACGGAGCCGGTCCTCCATGGGTTGGTTTTGGGTTGATTGGAAAGTGTGTGAGTCTAGTGATCGGTGACTTAGTTTTGTAGAGATGGTCATTGAATATCGAGAGGGGGTTGTTCCGGAGAAGGTGCAGTTGGTGGAATTGTATCAGTCGATGGATTGGTCTTCCGCGAGGGTGCCGGATGATTTGTATCGGGCGATGGTGGGTTCGCATTGGGTGGTGACGGCCTGGGAGGGAGATCGCTTGGTGGGACTAGGAAATGCGATTTCGGATGGGGCTCTGGTGGTCTACTTTCCGCACTTGATTGTGCATCCGGATTTGCAGGGTGGGGGGATTGGTTGGAAGATCGTGGAACGGTTGAAGGCTCGGTATGAAGGGTTTCATCAACAGTGTCTGATATCGGATTCGAAGACGGCCGGATTTTACGAGAAGTGCGGGTTTGAGAGGGTGGACCGGTGCCCCGCGATGTGGATTTATCAGGGGGAGGATCATTAGTTCAGTGGGCAGGAGTCAGTGGTCTGGAGACAGGGAAGAAGTCGGAGGTCTGATATCGGAGATCTGAGATGATGGGCACTGGGGACGAGTTGGCATGTCCTCCCTAGCTGAGGTTGGGCTATGTTTGGTAGGACTGAAGTCCAACCTCCTTTTAGAGTGGGCTCTGTGGTCGGCGGCTGGAAGCCGCCGCTCCGTTTACTTTTTCTTTTTGAAGAAGCTGTAGTTGATTAGGTAGGACAGGCCGAGGGCGGCGCCCGCTTGGCGTAGCGCGCGCATCGAGCCGACGGCTTGGCGAATGGTGGAGGATTTGGGTTCGTCCACGGTGAAGAGGATGAGGACGGTGAGGAGGATGAGGGTATGATGGATGGCGGATAGGTGATGAAAGACAGTGAGGAAATCGGAGTAGCGTCTTTCGGCCCATTCGATGACGTATCCTCCGGCGACGGGTGAGAGCGCTCCGGCGAGGGAGGTGAAGGCCATGTTGAGACTGATGGCGGCAGTTTTCGCTTCGTCAGGGACGAGTTTCAAAAGAAGAGAGAAGGAGGCGAAGATGAAACCGGACCCGAAGACGCCACCGGTAGCCCAGATGGCGTAGACGACCCAGTGGGTAGCGGGTGTGCAGAAGTACCAGAGGTAGCCGTTAATCATCCAGATGGAAAGGGCGATGATGAGCACGGGGCGGCTGCCGTGCTCGTCACTGAGTTTGCCCCAGTAGGGCATTGCAAGGGCGCCCGTGACGGTAGCGATCATGACGGCGTAGCCGATTTGGGTGGGCGTCATGAGGAGAGCTTTGCTCATGAAGATAGGGAAGAACGGACCCATGAAGCTGGCAGTGAGGCCGAATGCCCCGCCGAAGAGGATGAAGCGGAAGAGGTTTTTCTTTCGGTAGATTATACCGATCTTCGAGAATAGGTTCCCGCTTTGTTCGAGTGCAGATTTGTCGGGGGAGAAGATGCGTTGTTGTAGGATTATGGATACGATGCGAAGAATAACGCCGCCACCGATGATCCATTGGAATGCCTGAGTGAGGTCGTTTTGGTTGAATGACTTGATGGTTTGGGAGGCGGTGATGAGGAAGGCGACGGTTGCGATTTGAAGGATGCGGTTGCGTCGGCCGAGGTATTTCCCACGGGATTTTTGCGGGAGCCATTCTTGGATCCAGGAAGTCCAGCTGATGTTGATGATGGCGAAAGCGAAGTTGCTGGCTCCGAAGAAGACGAGCATGAGGGCGATGGCGGCAGAGGATTCGTCTTTGGGAATATAGGGTAGAGCGAAGGCGAGGAGGGTCCAGCAGGCGACGTGTATCCAGGAGGCGGCGAGGCAGATGTTCTTTTGCGACGCGTGGCCCGTCATGTAGGGCATGGCGAAGAGTTGGATGATGTTGCACCAAGCCGGGAGGGACGCGATGATGCCGTAGATGTTCTCGGTGATGTTGAGAACGTCGGTCGCTAGGGTAGCCGCCATGAAGTTGCCGGGCATAGTGAAGAAGACTAAGGGCATGGCGACGATGCCCTCTACAATGGAGAGTCGCATGTTTTTGCGGAGAGCGGAGGACGGTCGCTGAGTGGTGCTCATGGTGGATGACGATGAAAATTCATGCCTCGAATTTTCGATCGTTACTCCTGCGCGATACTGAAGGCCGGTTTCAAACTAATTAAGAACTTTGAGGATGAAAACCGGTGTTATAACGGAACTGAAGTGAGTTGGTTTATGACCAAGATCAAGATTTGTTTCGGTTGAACGCGTTTTTCAGTAATGCATCGATTTGGATGGATATTAGTGAGCCTTTTCTTTGGCGTTATTGTTCCGATGGGAACGTTTGAAACGGTCTATAGAGAAAGGCTGATAGAGGACTTGCTTCGGTCGGATGTGGTAGAGCTACCGATTTCCGATTTAGATGTTTCGTCGAGTGAGGATGATGAGGTCTTGAGGAGCTCAGCTAAACCGACCATGTATGAGGGGCCTCTCATTGAGAGTCCCACTAGGCGCATCAGCGCCCAGGAGTTGATGGCCTACAATCCAAGAAAAGAGTTTAAGATATCTCCGGACGGGGAGAGGGTCGCTTATTTTTCAACCGGAAAGTGGGGCGGGGTGTATGTTTTTAGGAAGGGAAAATCTGGATACTTTAGGGAGCGGGTTATCCGATCGTTGGTCGATGATTTTGAATGGGCATCCGACGATCGAATATTGTATGCCAACACGGTCAGCGGCTATGGAAGCGACTTGAGGTGCAAGGTCCTTGGCGAGAAGGGGTCGGTCGGACTGAGAAAAGAAGGTGATTTTCAATACGATATAATTGATGGTCTGATAAATGATCCAGACTTTGCGTTGATAAGGGCGCGTTCGAGAGATGAAGAGGTTTGGAGCGTTTATCGTTTAAATTTGAATACGGGTTTTCGAACAAAGATAAGAGAGAAGCAGGAAGGTTCGAATCGGTATTTGTTGGATGAGAATGGGGAGATTCGACTGGTTGTGGTTGAGATGGGGGAGAGGTTGGGCTCTGGTTCCGATGAAAAGCTAAAATGCATGCCGGATTGGTGGTATACTGATGATTGCGATCCTTTGGGGGTGTTCTCCGCGGGAGAAAAATTGCTTTTCAAGGCGAGGCACAAGTCGGACCGCAGTTCACTGTTTACGATGAATCTGTTGGAGAATTCCGCCCCGACGTTGCTGTGGTCCCATGAATTCGTGGACCTCGAATCAGTTGTATGCTCCAAACTAGACGGCAAGCCTTTGGTAGCGTTTTTCGAGTTTGAGTATCCAGAGTACTACAGCTTTGACCGAGAGATCGACGAGGCTCTAGTCCGATTCAGTGAGTTGAGCGGCTTTTCTCATTTTCGGAGGATGGATGTAGATCTGGCAGGAAAGCGTTTTGTGATCGAGTGCGTTTCAGATAAGAATATTGGGAAGACCTTCTATTTCGATTCTACCTCCGATGAATGGGAGCTGTTAGACGATAGGTCTCCATTGATTGAAGAGAGTGAGCTAGCGAGCGTAACGCCGGTGGAATTTCGATCGATTGATGACTTGCTAGTGAGAGGATATCTCACTTTGCCCAATGGGCGAATTAATGGGAGGTTACCTTTGGTGGCGATTCCGCACGGAGGTCCGTGGACTCGGGATTATTGGGAATACAATCCAATGGTACAGTTTTTCGCGAATAGAGGCTTCGCTGTTTTGCAAATGAATTTCAGAGGGAGCTCAGGCTATGGCGAGGTTTTTAAAAGAGCGGGTGACAAGGAGTGGGGCTTTGGTATGCAGGATGATATATCCTATGGAGTTAAGTGGGCGGTCGAACAGAGAATTGCCGATCCAGATAAAATTATCATTTGCGGGGGTTCCTATGGTGGGTTTGCTGCTTTATCAGGTATGGTGTTTACGCCAGATTTGTATCGGGCGGGTATCATGATAAATGGCGTTTACGATCTGGAGGAGATGATCTTGTCGCTTGAGGGAAGGGGCCGCGATTATTGGAATGAAAGAGTTGGGGACCCGTCTACTGAGAAAGGGCTGATCGCGG
>JBCCZW010000024.1:0-15716 GCA_039186805.1 Verrucomicrobiota bacterium | reverse complement strand
CTACAATTTGCAGCGTTTGGGGCCGAATCATCCGGCGATAGCAGACGATTTGGGAGAGATAGATCGCGTAGTGGGAGGTCTGATACAGTTTTTCGAGAATAGGAGAATCGAGGTGATGTTGGTGTCCGAGTATGGTATTTCGGAGGTGGATAAGCCGGTACACATCAATCGGGTTTTGCGGGAGAAGGGATTTATCGCGATCAAGGACGAACTAGGTCTTGAGCAGCTGGATTGTGGGGCAAGCCGCGCCTTTGCGATGGCAGACCATCAGGTCGCTCATGTGTATGTGAACGATGAGTCGGCAAGAGAAGAAGTGCGGGCTATTTTGGAGGGGGTCGATGGCGTGGAATCGGTTTGGGGAGATGAGGAGAAGGCGATTCACGGTATGGATCACAGGCGATCTGGGGATTTCGTGGTAACGGCGGAGGAGAGGGCTTGGTTCACCTACTATTATTGGCTGGACGATGCGGTCGCGCCTGATTTCGCGCGTTGCGTGGATATTCACCGCAAGGCGGGCTATGATCCGGTGGAGCTCTTTATCGACCCCCAGTTGAAGTTTCCCATGCTGAAGGTGGCCAAGTTTCTTTTGAAGAAGAAAATGGGCTTTCGCGCCTTGATGGATGTAATTCCTTTGGATGCCGGTCTGGTGAGAGGCTCTCATGGCAGGGTGCCTTCAGACGAGAGCGAGTGGCCCCTTTTGATTGGAAAGGGTGTGGGGGAAAGAGACTTGGATTCGGGCGAGGTCTACGAGGCTATTCTGAAGGCCGTGCGTGGGAGCAAGTAGTCTCGGAGGGTTGCGAGAAAGGGAATAATCGGCAGTTTAATTTGCAAAGACCGCTATATGAAGTAGGTAATTCGCCCAATCTGATTCTTTATGGCTGAATGTCGAGGACAGACCACACTTAGAGAACGTATCGTTCTGCCACTGTTTTTGGTCGGTTCGATTTTATTGTGTCTGTTGGCTTTGGGGATTCGTCATTCAATGAATGCCTTTGTCGCCGATCGAATGAAATCCCAATCCGAGCAGATCGTGATCGGGATTGAGACCGCGGAAGTTGCCGAAGGCGTCGAGGCGTCTTTTAGTCGATTGGTCGATTCTGTCGCTTTGGATGGTAGAGTGGCATTGGCGGCAGTTGCGGAAGCAAAGGGGGGAAGGATTGTGGCCTCAACGGAGAAATCCTGGATTGGGGTTTCTTTGGGGGCGCTTGAGGATAAGGTTTCGGCGAGAGCTTTGTCGCGGGCTCTGCAGCTAGGTCGCCCTAGCATTGAGCGCGTAGGCGAGCAGTGGTTCGATTATTCGGATCGGATTGGCGATAAAGGCCTGGCAGTGTTCGTTCGTCTAGATGCGAGTGGGTTGAGGGCGGATGTTTTCAGCTTGTTTCTGAAGGTATTTGTGGGCGCGGCGGGAATGTTGATCGCGTTGCTTGGGCTGGCTTTTCGTTTGATTCGCCAACGAGTGATTGAGCCTTTGGAAAAGATGGGCCAGGTCGTTAGGGATCGCCAAGACAAGGGAGAGCGGGTTCGATTTGAGGGCTTCGCTCGGGATGAGATTGGGACCTTGTCGAAGCATCTTGGCGACGCGTTTGATACGATTGAAGCGAGCCGATTGGCGGCTTCTGACTACGCGGATGCGCTGCGATTTCAGAAGCATGCCTTGGATGCGCATGCGATTTTGAGCGAGACTGACGCTCAGGGTTCGATCACCTATGTAAATGACCGGTTTTGTCAGATTAGCGGTTATTCGAGAGAGGAATTGATCGGCGAGGATCACCGTATCCTAAAAAGCGGCTATCATTCGGAGCGCTTTTGGAAGGAGATGTACGACGAGCTGGATCGTAGTGGCGTTTGGCGGGCGCGCGTGCGGAATGCGAACAAGAACGGGGGCCAGTTTTGGGTGGATACGACTATTATTGCCTTCAAGAGTTCTAGTGGGGAGCTCGCTCGCTACGTTAGTATCCGAAATGATGTGACGATTCAGATGGAGTCGGAGTTGCGTCTGACGCGGAGCCAACAGCGATTGAATCTCGCGTTGAATGCGGCGAACCTCGGTTTATGGGATTGGAATATCGAATCGGGGTATGCGCATTTCAGCGATATTTGGACGGGGATGCTGGGCTACTATCCAGAGGATATCGATGCGAGTATCGATGGGTGGAAAAAGCTGATGCATCCTGATGATGCGTCGAGAGTGGATCAGGCTTTAACTGATCATATCACGAACGAAAGCGTCTTGTTCGAAGTGGAGTATCGGATGTTGGCGAAGTCTTATGAATGGAAATGGATACATTCGATTGGCAAGGTCACGGAATTTGATGGAACCGGAAATGCGCTGAGGATGGTTGGCATTAATGCGGACATCACCGAGAGAGTGGATACGGTTCAGGATCTCGAAAAGGCAAGGGCGGCGGCTGAAGATGCGAATGTGGCGAAGAGTCGTTTTTTGGCGACGATGAGTCATGAGATACGTACGCCAATGAATGGATTGATTGGGGTCTTGCATCTGCTTGAGTATGATATGCCGAGAGAAAAACGGGATTATTTGCAGACGGCGCAGAACAGCGCCGAGGATCTGCTAATGCTGATCAACGACGTTTTGGATTTCTCAAAGATCGAAGCGGGAAAGATGCGGATGGATCGCTCGCGTTTGCGTTCATTGGAGATTGTGGAGGATGTTTGCGAGCTGCATGGAGCGAGCGCTATGCATAAGGATTTGAATCTGATTGCCGCAGTGGATCCCAAGGCGGATTTGGAGTTTGAGGGAGATCCTCATCGTTTGAGGCAGGTGCTTTCGAATCTGATCAGCAACTCGGTAAAGTTCACTGAAAAGGGGGAGATCTTAGTGACTTGCTCCGCAGTGGAGGGGCCGAAGCGGCTCCGCTTTGAAGTGAGGGATACGGGAATTGGCATATCGAACAAGATCGTCGAGCAGCTTTTCAGACCATTTACTCAAGCGGACTCTAACACGACGCGGAAATTTGGCGGGACAGGTTTGGGCCTCTCTATTTGCAAGAGTTTGGTGGAGATGATGGGCGGCGAGATCGGCGTGAGCAGCGAGGTCGAGCAAGGGGCTAGCTTCTGGTTTGAAGTGCCGATTGCAGGCGAATGCATCGCAAGAACGGAATCGGTAGACATGGTCGGGAAAAGGGTGGCCATTTGCCTGGGCTCGCCGACGCAGAGTTCGGTTTTAAGTTTGTGGTGCGGCTATTGGGGCGGCGAATGCGTGGTTGCTCCGATTCTAGAGGAACTGGAAGGGGCCTTCGACTTTGTCGTGATGGATGCTCGCCATTACGAAGAGTCCATTGGCAAGAGCATTTTGGGGGAGGCGAGGATAATTTTGCTGAGCGGTTCCGTAAAGTCTGTTGAGTTGCGAGAAGGGAGTCGCTGCGTCGAGTTGCGGAAGCCTGTGAGAATATCGAATTTCAGGAGGGCTTTGACCCTTGGGGTCGCAAAGCTTGAGCGTAAGGTTCCGAAGGTTGCGAATTTGAGTAATGGCGATTACTCGGGACTGAGTGTTTTGCTAGTCGACGATAACCCGACTAATCGTCTGATCGCGGGCGAGCTGTTGAGGCAGCGGCACGGGGTCTCCGTGAAGGAAGCGAGTGACGGCATCGAAGCTTTAGATAGGTTAAGGCGAGAGCGTTTCGATCTGGTTTTCATGGATTGCATGATGCCTGAGATGGATGGATACGAGGCATCGCGAGCGGTAAGGAATGGCGAGACGCTCGATGAAAATCGGGAGGTACCGATCATTGCGATTACGGCGAACGCAATGGCGGGAGATCGAGAGAAGTGTTTGGAAGCGGGTATGAGCGACTATCTTGCGAAGCCGCTGCGCCCGGACGATGTGCGAAGCGTATTGAGTCGATGGGTCGATGGGACTCCTGTGGCCGACGATCTTGTTTCAGCGAAGCCCGTCGAGGTCCTGGAAATGAAGGTTTTCGATGCTGATGAACTGCTCGAGACCTATGGCTGCGATGAGGAGACGGTGCCTGGTCTGGCTGAGCTGTTTTTAGAGGGCCTTGACGAGACTTTAGCCAGCTTGAGGGAATCGATTGAAGGGGGCGGCGACATTGGGGCCGTTTTGTTTCACGCTCATCGACTTAAGGGCAACGCGGCGGAGTTCCGAGCGAATCTTCTGAGTTCTGAGGTAGGGACTCTCGAGGACTTGTGCGTGGAAGGAGAGCTTGAGAGGGCGAAAGAATGCTTGCCGGGCGTGGAAGCTGCGGTGGTGAAAACGAAGAGGGCGGTGAAGTCGTTTTTGAAGGCTATTGGCTAAAGCTCGTCCGGCGCTTGAACCTAACTTTCGCAAGACTGCGCGCGAAAGACGTTGCAGTATTTATTGATTGGATACGCTACCATCGATTCTCATTAGAGCACGATTGTTGCCTACGATCTGGTTGTTTCAGGTATCGAGGAGTCGGATACTAGCCTCTAGCGTAGACTGGAATCGATTAGCTTAAAGGCTGGAGAGATTGAAGCGTTTCATGATGCCTTTGAAGGCTCCGAGATGTCCTATGTTTCAATGTTCGGGACGTCTAGTATTCGCGAATCAAACTAGCAGATCTCTGGGAGAAGACCACTAAGTAATTGTGTTTGGCGGAATTGGCGTATTTGCAGATAATGATCAAATTAAAACACTGCGGCGTCAAAATGAATCAAATTCATCCTTGGATGAGCTTATTTTCTGGCATTGGCAGAATAGTTGCTTACGGGTCGGGGCTCAGCGAGTTTGTAAAATCTCGCTGCTTCAAGCAGACAAACATCACTAGATTAAAATGAACAAACTACTAAAAGCATCAGCTGCTTCTTTAGCGTTCGGTTCGGCTTCCCTTTTCGGCCAAATCGAAATTAATGAAAACCTGTCGGTGACTGGTTTCTTGGACATGTCGGTCGTCAATACCGACTCGGACGATAGCGGTAGCGATACTTCCTACAATCTCGACCAGGCGGAGCTCGACTTCATCTTTAGTTTCGACAATTTGTCCGGTCAGGTTGACCTCAACTACTTGGGCGATAACGACACCGAAGATTTCGATCTCGAGCAAGCGTTCATCACTTATGACTTTGGCGAGGGATCATCGATCACTGCTGGTAAGTTCCTCAGCTTCCACGGTTGGGAAACTGCAGAGCCAACTGGTCTCTACCAGTACTCTTACGCTTACGACGTGGTCGCTAGTATTCCTGGCTATTTCAATGGCGTAGCCTACACCTACGGCGACGATAACATGGACCTCGGTATTTCATTTGTAGACTCCGTCTTCGGAGCGGACGGTAGCCTAAGCGACAGCGATTATGGTGTCGAAGTGATGGCCAAGTTCTATCCGGCGGAAGGTCTGACTCTTTATTTCGGCTACGCTCTCGATAATATGGACGCGGGAGACACTGACCTCTTTAACTTCTGGTCTTCATACGAGACTGGCGTGCACACCTTCGCCGTCGAGTACAACATTTACGAGCAAGACTTCGGCTTCGATTTTGGCGGAGCTTCTTGGGGTATCGAAGTTGACCAGTGGCTTCTCATGTGGAGTGTTGCGGCGACAGAAACTGGTAGTTTCACGGCTCGCGTCAGCAATGAGTCTGTAGACGCGGTTCTGGACGACAGCGTAGGCAGCGCAACGATCGATTTGGACAAGTACACGGTTGCTTGGATCGAAACTCTTACCGATAACCTCGCGCTCGTTTTCGAATACAGCAAGGTAGACTCAGAGCTTGCTGGCGACTACGACGCTATCGCTTTGGAAGCGCTTTTCACTTTCTAATCGAGGCGCCCTCCGGCGCTTTTCTATCGTAGAAAGGATTTTCTACGGAATACACTAGGTAGATTTGAGGTCCCGGCTTTGAGGCTGGGGCCTCTTTTCGCTTTTGCGCAGGGGCGATTGTGTTTTGGAGAGATGGGCTCTTGGGGCCTGACTAGAGTCTAAGCACGGGAGGGAGGGTTGCTTTTGCGGAATGCAGGTCGCCGCCACTTGGGATTTGGATTGCGGGATTTTTGGGGTGGTTGTTGGATTGATTGAATGGGAATGGATAGTGGGAAGACACGGTCTTATCGTGGGCGCGCGGCTGGGAGTAATCCGCGGAACCGATTTGAGAAGTTGGAATTCGAATGGGATGAGGATTTGGACCCGGAAGAGCGACCCTCGCCCAAGACGGTTTTCTTGGATGATGTCTCTCAGTCGATTATCAGCTATAACAGCAGTCCAGACCTGCCGTTTTCGGCGAGCGTGAACCCGTATCGAGGATGTGAGCACGGATGCGCCTACTGCTATGCGCGACCGACACATGAGTATTTGGGGTATTCGGCTGGGCTGGATTTCGAGTCGAAGATTATGGTGAAGCGGGAGGCGCCGGCTTTGTTGAGGAAGGAACTGGCGGCCGATAAGTGGACGCCCCATCTGTTGGCGATGAGTGGAGTGACGGACTGTTATCAGCCGGTGGAGGGGAAGCTGGAGATAACGCGGGGATGTTTAGAGGTTTTGCTTGAGGCAAGGAATCCGGTGGGGATTGTGACGAAGAACAGAATGGTGGTGCGGGATAAGGACTTGCTCTCTGAGATGGCTAAGCGGCGTCTAGGGCAAGTGATCTTATCTATCAATTCTTTGGATACAGAATTAGCTCGTGAGATGGAGCCGCGGACGAGTTCGCCTCGGGGACGATTGGAGGCGATTCGGGAGTTGTCCGATGCTGGGGTGCCTGTGGGAGTCCTATTGGCCCCCGTGGTACCGGGATTGAATGATCACGAGATTCCGAAGGTGCTGGAGGCGGTGCATGAGGCAGGGGCTATGTTTGCTGGGTATGTGTTGTTGCGGTTACCTTATGGGAATAAGGAGCTATTCTTCGATTGGGTGAAGCGAGCGTATCCAAGGAAAGCGGACAAGGTGGAGAATCGGGTCAGGGCCTGTCGCGGGGGAAGCTCAACTCGACTGCGTTTGGGGAGCGAATGAAGGGACAGGGGATTTTTGCAGAGCAGATTGACTCGATGTTTCAGGTGAGCGCGCGGCGGTTTGGCTTGGATCGGAAGCTGGAGCCTTTGGATGTATCGGGATTTCGGAGACCGAGGGTGGATGAGAGGCAGATGGAGTTTGATCTCTAGGTGAATAGTCTGGTTCGAGTGGAGTTTGGAATCCCTTGGATAGCGGTTTGGTCTATGCATGGGTTCATCGAGCTCGCACTCGATGCTACTTTTTGGTGGGTTAGGCGGGACTAGGGCTGACTGACCCTGTTCTGCTTCAACCGACGGTATAGTCGTAGCGGGTGCCGTTCACTTCTAGGGAGAGTTCGATGGATCGTTTCTCGTGAGGGTGGCGGTTGAGGGCGTACTTCACTTCTATAGTTTCGCCGGCTTCTACGCGCATTGGAGGGAATGGGAAGTGGAACTGGCTCCAGTGGGTGGGCTGGTGTTCGGGGCCGGTTTGGAGCTTTACGCTGGGCGAGAGTTGGGCGTCGAACCAGGCGGCAAAGCCGTCGAGACGACCGTCGTTGGGAGCTGTGAATTGGAGGTTGCCGCTTTGCCAGGGATCTTCTTTGGAGGCGGTAGATAGGTCTAGCGAGACCAGGGCTTGGGCCGGAGCGAGGAGGTCTTCGGATTGGATTTCGGTCTTTACGCCGAGGGCTTGGTTGAGCTCGAGTTTTTCGAGACAGGAATAGTCGATGCCGTGGATTTTCTTCTGCCAGAAACCGGGACCTTGTTCGTCGTAGAGATAGCGGGAGTCGGTGGGGGCAAGCATGACTTCGACGTGGGAGGGCATCATGAGACCACCGGGCTTGAGGTTGTTGTCTCGGGCGTCGATGACGTCGTCGAGCATGCATTCGACGAAGGCGAGGTGGCCAAGCCATTCGCTGATGAGGATATCTACGGGTTCGGCGAGTTGGAAGTCGGTTGCGTTAGCGTTAATGACGTCGATGGTTTTGTCGTAGCCGTTTTGTCGTATGAGTTCTTTGGCTACTTCTGCGATGGTAGCTTGGTCGATCGCGTAGACCTCTTTGGCGCCTGCTTTGGCTGAGAGGAGGGCGAGGAGGCCGGTGCCGGTGCCGAGGTCGAGGACGCGGTCTCCTTCTTCGACAACTTCTTCAATCGCTGCCGCGAAGGCGTCTGTCCGAGGTTTGTCGGAGACCATGAAGCGTTGGAGTTCAAGTCCGCCGTAGCAGTCGAAGTAATAATCCATTGGGCAGAGGGGATAGGGGAGATGAGAATGGGGGCAACTCGGAATTTTGAGTAAGGTTTGGGGGCGGAAGATTCTCATCTTCCGCTACTGGTGGGTTTTGTGTGGCTTTGTAGGGTGGGCGTATTATGCGGTTGCGGGCTTATGGATTGGATTACGGCGAGTCTTTGTTCGGCCTTATTCTTGGGGGTCTACGACATTTTCAAGAAGCGGTCTGTTAATGGGAATGCGGTGATTCCGGTGTTATTTGTTTCCACGGTGACGAGCGCGGCGGTATGGGCGCCGGCAATGGTGTGGTCGCGGTGGGTTGGCGAGGGTGTGGAGGAAAGTTTCGTTTATGTGGATTCTTTAGCTTGGAGGGATCATGGCCTGCTGTTTTTGAAATCCTTGATCGTGGCGACGTCCTGGGTGCTTTCGTATTTCGGCTTGAAGCATTTGCCGGTTTCGGTGGCTTCGCCGATAAGGGCGACGAGCCCGTTTTGGACGATGTTGGGAGCGATTTTCCTTTTGGGAGAGCGGCCCACCTTGCTGCAAGGAATAGGGATTTGCGTGACGGTAGCGTTTTTCTTTTTGTTTTCGATCGCGGGTCGAAAGGAGGGGATTCGTTTTCACCGAAATCGTTGGGTATTGCTGATCGCGCTGGCGACTTTGGTGGGGGCAGCGAGTTCCTTATACGATAAGTTTCTGCTGGGAAACTTAGGCTATCGTCCGGCGACTGTGCAGGCCTGGTTTTCGGTGTATTTGGTGGTCGCCTTGCTTCCGCTGATGATCGGGTGGTGGCTGAAGTGGTGGCCACGAGGGACCTTTCAATGGCGATGGACGATCCCGGCAATCGGGCTGACGCTGTTGTTGGCGGATTTCGTCTACTTTACCGCCTTGGCGGATGAAGACAGTTTGATTTCAGTGGTGTCGAGCGTGCGGCGGGCTAACGTCTTGGTGGTTTTTTTGGCGGGCTACGTTCTGTTTAAGGAGCGGAATTATCGGGCAAAGACTCCCTGCTTGGTCGGGATTTTGTTGGGGATTGGGCTGATTTTGCTCGGTTGAAGGGCGGTTTGAGTTGTAAAAATGGGTTTGGACATTTGAGGCTTCGCTTTGCATTTGTGGATAGAGTGAATCCGTTGATAGGTGATTATGAGGGCTAGGCGTTATTTTTGGATAATCGTTCCCCTGGCTCTCTGTGTTGGGTTGGCTTGGCTTTGGGTTGAATGGGAAGATTGGGCCGTCGATAGGGTTTTTGAAGGAGAGGATTTGCGAAGCAATACGAGGGAAATTCTCAGAGCGTTTGACGAGGGGCTGGAGGACCGAGGCGATGAGAGTAACCCTTTGGATGGGGTTCAGGAAACGGATCCGGGGGCTGTGGATGTTTGGTCGGGACTTGAGCTGCTGGAAGACGGTGCGATCTCTTGGGCGAAGGATGGCATGACCGGGAATAGGGCGCGATTGGTGAGGCATCCGGACTTTGATGTTCCGATCCGAGTAGAGGAGAGATGGGTGAGGCCAGGCTTGAATGGGGAGCCCCGCCTCGATCGGACAGTCGGCATGGTGGCGAATCGCTTGATCGTGAAAGTGAGGCAAGGAGTGGAGTATGGATTAATTGTGGGAGCCTTTCAACAGGGAGGTGTCGAGGATCTAGAAACTTTGAATGGAAGTTCGACGGTCGTTCTTAGTTTGCAGTCTCAGGATTTGGACACTGTGCCAGAAGCCCTTGAAATTCTTAAGAATCCTCACTTGAATCCAGTTATTGAATACGCAGAGCCTGACTACATTGTTCATGCTGCGGGTTTTTCGAATGACCCTAGTCTAAATGATGGCGGCTTGTGGGGTTTGCATAACGAGGGTGGTGAAGGCGGAGTGGATGACGTTGATATCGATGCGATCGAAGGCTGGGACATTGCCACGGATGCAGGGGATTTAGTGGTGGGCGTGATTGATACTGGGGTGCGATATACCCATGAGGATCTCGCTGACAATATGTGGGTGAATCCCAATGAAATCGCTGGAAACGAAATAGACGATGACGGCAATGGATATGTGGATGATGTGCATGGAATCAATGCGACTTTAGGGACCGGAGATCCTTTTGATGATAATGGACACGGTACCCATGTTGCGGGTACGATTGGAGGAGTGGGCGATAACGGATTGGGAATTGTTGGAGTCGCTTGGCGAACCCAGATTATGGCCTTGAAGTTTCTGAGGGCATCGGGGAGTGGAACGATCTCTGATGCGGTTCGTTGTATGGATTATGCGACTCAACAAGGAGTTTTCTTGACGAATAATAGTTGGGGTGGAGGTGGGTACTCAGAGGCCTTTAGCGATGCTCTTGATCGAGCTAGGGAGGCTGGGGTTTTGTTTGTGGCTGCATCGGGGAACAATGGGATCGATATCGACGAAGATCCGCATTACCCGGCTGCGTATGAACAGGAAAACGTCTTGTCTGTGGGAAGCGTGGATCGAGATGGGGAGTTGTCATCATTTTCCAACTACGGATTGGAGTCTGTTGATATCGTTGCTCCAGGTCGTGATATCCTCTCGGCTTGGCACTCAAGCGATCAGTCCTATAGGATTATAAGCGGCACTTCGATGGCTTCGCCGCATGCGGCAGGAATATTGACCTTGCAGGGAGCTGCGTTTCCCGAAGTTGAATGGTTGAAGCAAAAAGAGCGTCTACTTGTTGCGAGTCAGCTAGACGAGCGCTATGTGGGACAGATTGGAACGGGAGGCTTGGTGAACTTGGGGAATGCTTTAGCCTTGGCTGACTTGCCGGACTTGCCACGGTTTCTGGAGAGACCACGCAGAAGTACCTTGGTGAAGGAGGGCGATGCCTTGCGGGTTGCCGTCGATGTTGAAAGCGAGAGTGAGGTTGTCTATCGATGGTTTTTCGAAGGCGAGTTGCTACCTGATGAGGTGGGAGATGAACTGCTGATCGCGATTGCGCGGCCGTTTAATCAAGGAGAGTACCATCTGGAGGTCGAAAATGCTGTCGGCACGCGGTCGACGGTTTTTAGGGTCGAAGTCAGCAGTCCTGAACCGACCCTTTCCGCGGCGGCCGACGATATCAATTTTCCTTTATTCAGTCGGGGCGACGGCGATTGGAGCGTGTATCGATTCGATGGCGTAGAAGGCGGTACCAGCGTGCGTAGCATTGGGGTGAATGATGGCCGATCCGGCATTCTCTTTTCCGATGTAGAAGGGCCTGGAGCGCTGGCGTTCGATTGGAGAGTCTCGTCGGAAGCTGGTCGCGATTTCGGAAGAGTTTCTTTGGACGGCTCTGAGGTTGGTTCAATCGATGGGGAGACGACTTGGCAAAGGGTAAACGTAGAGTTGGACGAAGCTAGGCTCTATCGGATCGAGTGGGAATATCGCAAAGACAACAATCGAGCAGAGGGCGATGATAGTCTGTATGTCGACCGTATCCAATTTGTCCCCTCAGGCGAAGCAAGGCCAAGAGTGCTCAAGCATCCTGAGGATCTGATAGCTAGTGTAGGAGGGCAGGCGAGCTTCCAGATCGAAGCGGTGGGAGGCTCACTCATGTATCAATGGTTTAATGACGGAGAAATGCTGCCTGGCGAGGATTCCAGCGAGCTTTTAATTAGCGAGGCTCGAGCTTCAGATGAAGGGGTTTACTATGCGGAGATTTCGAATGGAAATGGAGTGACGACTAGTTTGCCGGCTTTGCTTGAGGTGGGAAATATTGAAGTTACGATTCTGGAGGATCCGGAAGGCGGGCTTTTCGATTTGGGGTCAGAGGTGAGTTTAGAGGCGCTTGCACGAGGAACTTATCCTATTGAGTACCGCTGGTATCACAATGGACTGCGTTTAGAAGGAGAGACTAATAGCGAGTTGCTTTTGGAGAATTTGGGTGAAGAAGCTGGCGGCGAGTATTGGGTTGAAGTAGTCAATGCCTACACAAGCGAGCCCATACGCTCAAGCTCAGCGATTGTGGAGGTGGAGCGTATCCAAATTTCACCACGTTTCGTGAAACAGCCTCGATTCACTTTTGCGAAGGAAGGTCAGGCAGCAGGCTTGCATGCGGTGGCTGAAGGGTTGCAGCCAATTGATTACCAATGGTTTAAAAATGGTAGAGCCTTAGTAGGGGAGACAGGCTTTAGTTTGCTCATTGATGCAGGCGACATCTCAGCTGCCGGCGAATATAGCGTTTCCGCCAGCAATGTGTTTGGAAAGGCTCGTAGCGAGAGAGCGGAGCTTGTGGTGTTGTCGGGGATCGAAGAGGCGGTGGATTCTGAAGGAATCGAGTTCGCGTTGTTCGGGGATGCGTATTTAGAATCTCAGAACGAGGTGAGTTTCGATGGAGAGGATGCTTTGGTAAGTCGACCTTCGCCCGATCGAATAAGCAGCGGTTATATGGAAGCCGTTATTGAGGGGAGTGGCGTATTGAGTTTTCGTTGGAAACGAGGAGAAACATTTACCAACGGTTTCGAGTTGATACTGGAAATTGACGGTGTCGCTGCACGATTGTCTGACGATGGCGATTGGAATTTCGTTTTGAGGGAGTTGGGCGAGGGAACTCATACCGTACGTTGGAATTATCTGGTGAATCGAGGATTCCTTGTACCTGTATATCTGGATACATTAAGTTTCGACAAGTCGCCCGTAGTACAGTTGCAACCGAAACGGCAGATTGTGGAGTTAGGGGATTCGGCAACGTTCGAAGTGGAAGGCCTGGGCGGCCAAGTTGCGTATCAGTGGTTCCACAATGGCAGAGAATTGATTGGCGAGACTTCAAAGCAGTTGATTGTCGAGGAAGTAGGTTATCTTGAGCTTGGAGAATACAAAGCGAGATTGACTAACGATCAAGGCGAGTCGTGGTCGCAAGGGGCGACTTTGCAGTTCGTTGATTCGTACGATAGCCTTTTGGGGGAAGGCAGATTTTCTTTGGGTGGCAGTGTCGATTGGGAGAGAGTTTGGAAAAGAGGAGCGGGTTGGGTCCATAGTTACCGACATGACACGAACGGTTCGAATTGGATTGAGACTCAGGTTAGAGGCCCTGGCTATGTATCATTTAGTGTAGAGGGTTCTGGAATTTGTAATTTTGGTTTGGATACGAAGATTGGCGATTCTTTTGTTCGCGTTTTTAGGGCGAATGAAAGAGAGCCGAACAGGAGATTTATCCGTATCCCGGAAGGAGAACACACTTTGAGATTTGAGTTCGAGACCTTCTGTTTTTTCGGTTCGGGTTTTGGCGAGTCGGACATTTGGGATATCAGGATCGATCCCCGTCCGCTTGTGTATCGCCAGCCTGAGGGAGTGAATGCGTTTGAGCGGCATACGATTCTCTTGGATTGTTTGGCGGCGGGAAACAGCGAGATCGCTTACCAGTGGTATCAAGACGGTGAGCTGTTGGAGGGCGCTTCCGATCCTAACTTGATGATCAGAGGGGCTGCCCGAAGACACAGTGGGTGGTACACATGCAGATTGACGGATGATGTTGGCAATTGGCGAGATACTCAGGCAGTCTGGGTAGAGGTAAGACCGGATCCTGGGCATGCCTTGAGTCGCTTGGGGATTGGCGAAGTTGCCTATGGCAACAGCCTCAATTGGGAAGAAACGGATGAGGGAAGAGACCAGAAGGAAGATGCTTTGCGATGGATTGGCGCTGGAGAAGCGGTGAGCGATTATGTTGAATTCGAGTTTACAAAGGAGCAGTTCGGAGGTGGGAGAGTTCAGCGGTTGTGGCTGAAATCTCAACTCAATGAGGGAGATCGTTTGAGGGTATATAAGAACGGGATGTTAGTAGTTGAGATTCTGGATACAAGGGACTGGTTTGCGGTTGAGGTGGAGACTTTGGACTCGGGGGTGTATTCGATTCGGGTAGAAATAGAGAGAGAAGCAGGAGCTGAGGACTCGAAGTTATGGATTGGGCCGCTCGTCGTCTATCAGGCGCCTGAATTGAGAGGATTGGAAGCGAATAGATTGGAATTGGGTAGATCTTCGTATTTGGTAATGGACTACGAGACTTCTGCAGAGTCCGAGTTTGTATGGAAAAAAGATGGAGAAGTACTGGATGGCGACGAAGAGGGTATTAGAATTCTGAGAGATGGCGCGCTAATCGAATCTCTCGATTACTCGGATGAGGGTTTGTATGAAGTTAGTCTTGAAAATGAATTGGGCGTTGATGAGGGGCGGTTTCGAGTGCATGTGACCAATCGGTTTGGACATGTGGTGGATTCACCCAATCTATGGGTCAGGCCGATCGGGTCTAACTTTTGGTTCGAAGACGCGGAGAATAAGATGATGGGTGATGCATCGCTGACGACGCGATTGGAAACCGAGGGAGGCGAGTGCGAAATTGCGTTTTTGGTGCCGAGCGATCGAGAAGTTAGCCTCAACCTCTTGGGTCGCCGCCTTCGCGGCGGAGATAGAGTGCAGGTTTACATGGAAGAAGCTCTGGAAGAGGAATTCGTTGGGGAATTCGATTGGACGAAGTTGGAGTTATTTAATTCTAGCCGGGAAAGTAATGCTGAGGTTCGCATCAGAATTGAGTGGGATGCGGGAGGCGACGAGAATCGCTCTGTCAGCTTAGATGGCGTCCGGATTAGGAAGTCTACGAATTTCAACTACACTGTCTGGGCTTTTGAGAGCTTTGATTTTGACGAAAGGCAATTGGCTGAAATTTCGGGACCTTTTGCGGATCCAGATGACGATGGTCTGCCTAATTTTGTTGAATATGCTTTTGACCTCGATCCGCTCGTTCCAAGTTCTCCTCCGCGTTTGGGTCCTTTGCCAGAGCTTGGCGAGGGAGTTGGCGAAGGGGAATGGACCGGTTATTTTAGAGCAGAGACTTTTCGCGAAAGGCCGGATGTCGAGGTTTGGCTACAAGAGGGCGAATCGAACGCCAGGTGGTTGGTTCTGCCTCAAGGCGGCGGTTACAAAAGAGAAAGTGATGGCCATTGGAGCTTTGAAATAGAGGGTACTTTGGATTCTACAGAATCTGGCAGGGACTTTTTGAGGGTAAATGTAGAGTATATCCCAGAGGCATAGGTTTGGGTTTTTGAGCCGAGGGTTTGCTCCGACTATGCACGCTTATTATTCTGTTACGTTTGTTGCGGAACGAAACGGCTTCCTGGCTTAAAGTTTTTGAATTTAATTCGCATCGGAGCCCGTAGATGTTTGAGTAAGCTTTAAACCCTGCTTTTCATGAGTCTATTAGCCGTTCGCGATCTGAGAAAATCCTACCGTAATCGAGAAGGAGCGTGGGTTGAAATCGTCCGAATTCCTTCGTTTGAGGTCGGGGAGGGGGAGCAGGTTGCGATTCGAGGACGTAGTGGGATTGGCAAGACGACGTTCTTGAACCTTATTGCGGGAATTGTGAAAGCGGATGAGGGATCGGTGGTTTTAGATGAGGTGGATGTTTGCGGGCTTTCGGAGTCGAAGCGGGATTTGCATCGGGCGCAGATTCTGGGGTATGTGTTTCAGAGTTTCAACTTGCTCGGCGGCTACACGTGCTTGGAGAACGTGGAACTGGGAATGTCATTTGGAGGCAAGCTGGATCGAGCGTATGCAAAAGAGCTTTTGGGGAAGGTCGGCCTTTTTGAT